>NZ_JBOGDD010000278.1:0-4237 GCF_050701675.1 Mycobacterium sp.
ACGAGTTGGGCGTCTCGGTGCCCGACGGCGTGATCGCCGACTACGAGCGGGTCCTCGAGCAGGTCGATCTCGCGTCGATCAACGCCCGCGAGCGGGTGACGCGCCACGACGTCAAGGCGCGCATCGAGGAGTTCAACGCGCTGGCCGGGCACGAACACGTGCACAAGGGCATGACGAGTCGCGACCTCACGGAGAACGTCGAACAACTGCAAATTCGTCGCTCCCTGGAACTCGTTCACGCGCACGGTGTCGCGGTGGTCGCGCGGCTGGCCGAACGCGCGACCCTCTACCGGGATCTGGTGATGGCGGGCCGCAGTCACAACGTCGCGGCGCAGGCGACGACGCTCGGCAAGCGATTCGCATCGGCGGCCGAGGAGACCCTCGTCGCGCTGACGCGCCTGTCCGAGCTGATCGACCGTTACCCGCTGCGCGGCATCAAGGGACCCATGGGCACGGCGCAGGACATGCTCGATCTGTTCGACGGCGACACCGTCCGGCTGGCTTCGCTCGAGCAGCGGGTGGCTGAATTCCTGGGCTTCGCAGACGTTTTCACCAGTGTCGGACAGGTGTACCCGCGGTCGTTGGACCATGACGTCGTGTCCGCGCTGGTTCAGTTGGGGGCAGGCCCTTCCTCGTTGGCGCACACCATCCGGCTGATGGCGGGCAACGAACTGGTCACCGAGGGCTTCGCACCCGGTCAGGTCGGCTCGTCGGCGATGCCACACAAGATGAACTCGCGTTCGTGCGAGCGCGTCAACGGTCTGCAGGTCGTGCTGCGCGGGTACGCATCGATGGCCGCCGAACTCGCAGGCGCACAGTGGAACGAGGGTGACGTGTTCTGCTCGGTGGTGCGTCGCGTCGCGCTTCCCGACGCGTTCTTCGCCGTCGACGGCCAGATCGAGACGTTCCTCACCGTGCTCGACGAGTTCGGCGCCTACCCCGCGGTGATCCAACGTGAGCTCGACCGCTACCTGCCCTTCCTGGCCACCACCCGCATCCTGATCGCGGCGGTCCGCGCCGGCGTCGGCCGCGAAACGGCCCACGAGGTGATCAAGGAACACGCCGTCGCCGTGGCCCTGGCCATGCGCGAAAGAGGTTCGGAGCCAGACCTTCTGGACCGACTGGCCGCTGATCCGCGGTTGCCCCTGGATCGGGACGCCCTCGACGCGGCGTTGGCGGACAAGGAGGCGTTCACCGGTGCGGCCACTGCACAGGTCGACGCCGTCGCTGCGGCCGTCGAGGAGTTGGTGAGGCGGTACCCCGAAGCGGCGAAGTACACCTCGGGCGCCATCCTGTGACCCTGGCGGCGGTTGACTTCACCGACCTGGACAACTTCGCGGCGGGTTTCCCGCACGAGTTGTTCGCGGTGCACCGCCGCGAGGCTCCGGTCTACTGGCACGAAGCCACCGAGCGCACTCCCGACGGCGAGGGCTTCTGGTCGGTGGCGACCTACGCGGAAAACCTTGCCGTGCTTCGTGATCCGGACTGCTTCTCGTCGGTGACGGGAGGCTCGCGACCGTTTGGCGGCACGCTGCTGCAGGACCTCTCGATCGCGGGCCAGGTGCTCAACATGATGGACGACCCACGGCACGCGCAGATCCGCGGGCTGGTCAGCTCCGGGCTGACGCCGCGGATGGTGTCGCGCATCTCCGACGACCTTCGGGCCAGGGCTCGCCGCTTGCTCGACCGCGTCGAACCCGGGGTGCCCTTCGACTTCCTGGTCGACGTGGCTGCGGAACTGCCCATGCAGATGATCTGCATCCTGCTGGGAGTGCCTGAGTCCGAACGGCATTGGCTGTTCGAGGCGATCGAACCGCAGTTCGACTTCGGCGGCTCGCGAAAGGCGGCCCTCCCGCGGATGTCCGTCGACGAGGCCGGGTCGCGCATGTCCGCGTACGGCCAGGAGCTGATCGCGTCGAAGCGCGCCGAGCCGACCGATGACATGTTGTCGGTGGTGGCCAACGACGATGCCTGCGCTCTCTCCGATCTCGAGCTGTACCTCTTCTTCAGTCTGCTCTTCAGTGCGGGCGCCGAAACCACGCGAAACTCCATCGCGGGCGGGCTGCTGGCGCTGATCGAGCACCCCGACCAGATGCGCGTGCTCCGAGACGATCTCGCGTCCCTGCCGGCCGCCGTCGAGGAGATGGTGCGCTGGACCACGCCGTCACCGTCCAAGCGGCGCACCGCGACGCGCGACGTCGAACTCGGCGGGTGCGCGATCGAAGCCGGGCAGAAGGTCCAGATCTGGGAGGGATCGGCGAACCGAGACAGCGCGGTGTTCACCGACGCGGAGGTATTCGACGTGGCGCGAAGGCCGAACCCGCACTTGGGTTTCGGGCAAGGAGTGCATTACTGCCTCGGTGCGAACCTGGCGCGCCTCGAGTTGCGGGTGCTGTTCGAGGAGCTGCTGACGCGGTTCCACGTCGCCTCGTTGGTCAAGCCCGTCGAGTGGACGCGCAGCAACCGGCACACCGGCATCCGGCACATGGTGGTCGAACTTCGACGATGAGGCCCGACGCATTCGCGGCCGTGATGGCGACGGGTATCGTCTCGGTCGCCGCCGCCGATCACGGCATGGACGTGATCAGTGCGGCGCTGGCGATCGTTGCGGTCGTGGCGCTGCCGGTACTCGTCATCGCGGCGGCCGTCGTCTGGAAGCGGGATTCGTGGAAGCTCGGCGACCTGGACACGGCGATCGGCTTGTTCACCTACGTCGCCGCATGCTGCGTGGTGGCGGCCAGGTTCGATTCACACCCGGTGGTGGTATGGATCCTCGGCGGCCTCGCTCTGCAGGGCTGGTTGTCTCTGGCGCCGTTCGTCGTCAGGGGTATGTGGCGGATTCGCTGGACGGGCCTGCGCGACCGGGCGCGCGGTGGGTGGGAGTTGGCGAGCGTCGCGACCTCCGGGCTGGCCATCGTGTGTGTGGCGGCCGACGTCGTGTTCTTGGCGTTGATCTTCTGGACGCTGGCGCTCTGCGCGTACTGCGCGATGACGGCGCTCATCGGGTGGCGGGCCACGCACGAGCCGGCAGTACGGCGCAACGTCCCGCCCGACCACTGGATCCTGATGGGGGGTCTGGCGATCGCGACGTTGGCCGGAGACCACATCCACCACGCGCTGCATTCCGGTCCCATTGCCGATGCCGTCCGCGGTGTGACGATCGTGACGTGGGTGCTCGCATCGCTGTGGATCCTCCCGCTGGCCGCGGTCGGCTGGCGCCGGATTCGCGATTGGCCCGCGGTGTTCCCGCTCGGCATGTACTCGTCGGCGACCTTCGCGATGGCGGCCGAGACGGGGTGGACCTGGTTGACGGTCGTGTCGTTGGCGTTCTTCTGGCTCGCGTTCGCGCTATGGCTCGCCACCTCCCCGTCCCTCGCGATTTCGGCGCGCTCGGTTGCGTCCGCCGCTACTCACCGCGCCCAATCGCGTGGCGGATGGTGGCGATGACCCGCTCGGGATATTCAGTCAGGTCGAGCCAGGTGAACCGGAGCACTTGGTAGCCGGCCAGCGCGATCGCATTCTGCTTCTTGCGATCCCGGTGGAATTCGTCGGCGTCGCTGTGGAAGGCGAAGCCGTCGACCTCGATGGCGACCTTGGCGGCCTGGAATAGGACGTCTACCTCGTAACCCGCGACGAGTTGATTGGCCTTCCAACCGGTGATCCCAGCCTGTTTCAACAGTTGGATCAACAGACGTTCTGCCGCCGAACGAGCGCCGTCATCCGCGGCTTGGAGCATTCGGCGCGCAGCGGGCGAACCATATCGCCCCTTGTTCCGCAGGTGGGCAGTCCACAACGGAGGCAGCTCGACATGGCGCTGCAGCGCGGTGTCCAACAACTTTGCGCCTCCCCCTCGTCTAACGGCCGCTTCGATGGCGGTGAGTGCGATGGCGGTCACCTGCAGGCCGCGGTGCTCGACGATGTCCGCGTTCTTCAAGTCGCGGCGACGAACTCTCGAACCAGCGTGGCAACGCCCGTGACTATTGCGTGGCACCGTCACCTCCACGGTGTCGGGCGCGAACTTGGTGACGCCGTGCCACCACGCGGCGGCCAGACCACTTGCCGCGGCTCGCTCGCCGTAGCTCCACACCGCAGCACGAATTCGTGCCGCGTCATCGAACGGCCTGTCGTCTGCGAAATAGACGCCCGGTGCGCACTGGAGCCATTGACCGGTCCTTATGCGCCGGTGGACGGCGTACTTGCTGATGCCTGCGCCGCGGGCTTGCGCCAGCGTCACGAC
>NZ_JBOGDD010000279.1:0-15398 GCF_050701675.1 Mycobacterium sp.
GCACGGCCTGGGTCTGGCGCTGGTCGCGCAGGTGGTGCGGCGCCACGACGGGAAGCTGACTGCCGACGTGACCTACGGATCCGTCGTCACGGTGACGGTGCCAGGGGGCGCCAAGTGATCTCCGTGCTCATCGTCGAGGACGATCCCCTCATTGCGGAAGCGCATCGCACGTATCTGGCTCGGCTGGAGGGCTTCTCGGCGACCGCCGTGGTCCACACCGCGCGAGAGGCCATGCGATGCGCGTCGGCGGCATCCGCGACCACGACACCGATCGACCTGGTACTGCTGGATCTGGGGCTGCCCGACGCCAGTGGCATCAGCCTGGCCTCGGCACTCGCCGGGCTGCGGCCTGCGCCGGACATCATCGCGATCACGTCCGAACGCGATCTGGAGATGGTGCGAGCCGCGGTCTCCCACGGTGCGCTCGCGTATCTGCTGAAACCGTTCACCTTCGCCGCATTTCGGGACCGGCTCGAGCGTTACCGGCGCTACCGTTCGGCACTGCCCGCCGGTGTCGACGCCGCCAGCCAGGAGGAGGTGGATCGGGCTCTGTCGGAGCTGAGGATCGCAGGAGACAGATCCGTAGCGCCCAAGGGCGCCGCCCCACAGACGAACGACGACATCGCGCGTGCGGTCCGCGATGACTCCAATGGCTTGACGGCCGACGAGGTCGCGAAACGAGTTGGCGTATCACGTGTTACCGCGTGGCGATACCTGGAACGGCTCGCCGACGACGGCACCGTCACCAGGAATACCGATTACGGCGGCGCGGGTCGACCGAAGACCCGCTACCAGTGGCGGTAGCCGGCCTCAGACGCCGGCGGGGGCCAGCTCGCGGACCGCAGGTGCGACGAGCGAGGGCGCGGACACGAACTGCGAGTACAGCATCGGCGTCGGCGCCTCGACCGCGTAGACACTGACGCCACCGTCGTAGTCGGCGATGTAGAGCCGATCGACGCCCAGGGCGATCGCCGACGGGCGTGCGCCCACCGCGACGGTGCTGACGATTGCCCGGCCGTCGGTGTCGACGATGACCACCTGGCCGTAGTCGACCACGTAGGCACGGGTGCCGTCGACGCTGAGCGCCAGCTGGGTGGGAGCCTCGGCGACCCTCACCGTTCCGGTGATCTTGTTGTTGACGAGGTCGATGAAGTACAGCACGCCACCGTCGGCGATGTCCGAGGTCAACACGTAAGCGGTGCCGTCCACGCCGATTTCGAGCCCGCGGATCGCCGGGCCGATCTCCAAAGTGCGCCGGACACGGGAAGATTCGATGTCGACCGTCAGCAGCCGACTGCTGCGGGCGTCGGACACTGCGACGTAGAGACGGCGGCCGGACGCGTCGATGCGGAGCGCATCGATGGTGGCGTCCGCGCCCTTGGCGATGTAGATGGTGCCGACGCGCTCAGCAGTGACGTCGACGACGGCGACGTCGACGCCGTCATCGCCCGCACGCCCCGCATAGATGCGCTTGCCGTCCGAGCTGGCGACGACGACCGTCACGTTGAAGGCGAGGGGGTACTCCCTGATGACGTCGCCGTTGTTGGTGTCGATCACGGCGATCGCGTCGTAACCGGCATTGGAAACCGCGACGAAGGCGCGGTCGTCCGCCACGGCGACGGTCGTCGGCTGGCCGGCAAAGACGCCGCCGTGGAGGACGAGCGAGTCGGGATCGAGAACGGCGATCGAGTTGTCGCCGAAGTTGGTCACCACGACGGTGTGCGCGTCGACGTCGATGTCGGAGATCGGGCCACGCCCGACCCTTGCCGTGTGCAGCAGGGCGACGTCCTGATTGCCTACCGTGACGTTGTTCGAGCGCGCAAAAGCGTTAGCCATGTTCCTCGGCACCTCCGCCAGCATCACTCGGGCCGGCTATAGATTCGATCGGTTCGACGCCCCAGTGGGGGCGTGGTCTGGATCGATTGTAGCGACGAAAGATCGCGTTCCAGAGTGCCGCGGCGGCACGTCCGGCAAAGGTCCCGCCGAGCTCTCAGGCGTTGCTTAGGAAACTATCCGTCATGACCTCGTAATGTTTTTTCGGCAACGTGAATAATCGCCACTGCCTGCCGCTTCGTGCATACAGGCAACTTTGCACGAGCGCCGGGGAGAAGTGCTTCGAGTAGTGAGTTCTTACCTTTGGCTCCGAAAGTGAGCGGTAGATCACAAGGCGACACGACAGCAAATTTCCGGCCAGGCGGCACGAATCTGACGCATGTGGCAATTGGGGCCGGTGTGGCCTGATGAACTCTACGACATTCGAGGGGCTTCCGTTCGCCGTACCCGTGGCGTTCACCCCACGTTCGCCATGGCACCGGTCCCGTCAGCAGAGAATTTTCCGGCGCCCGCCGGCGTTGTACGAAGCGGCTCGGCCCGTCGACGTTTCATCCCCGAGGTCGACGGGCCGGCCACCGAAATTCGTTGTGGCCGATCGCCTTCCGTGTGAATTCCCGTTCGATACCGAGGATGCGGTCACCCTTGCTCGACGACGTTCGATCCGCCGGAATTCTGGATTTCGGGCGTGCCGGTCAGGAACGTGACACGGTTCTCGAAGCCGGAGGCGCTGATGGTCTCCGCGGCGTCGATGGTGACGGTGTTCTGAACGCCGGACACCGTGACCGTTCGGCAATGTCCGGTGAGCACGATCGTGTTGCTCACGCCGCTGACGTTGACGTCGGTGTCTCTGCAGGCGATGGTCTTGTTTCCGCCCACTCCCGCGACGCTGACGTCGCCACCGGGTGGAGCGAGTTCCACCGTCGGGGCCGCAGTGGGCGCCGGGGGTCGGTCGGCGCCACCGGACGGGGTGCCGAAGGGTCCGCCCCCTCCGGACGCGGTCGGACTGCCGTCGAAGGTGTCGATGACCGAGCTGACGCTCGAGAACACATTCGAGACGAAGATGACGACTCCTGCGACGATCGCCACCATCACCGCTCCCAACACCGCGAACACCAGCCACCCGCGACCGGTTCCGCCGGATGACGCGACCGGAACGGGCGGAAACGGTAGGCCGTGGGACGACGGCGGGGCCATGTACGGCGGTTGCGGCGCGGGTGGCGCGTTGACGAACTGGCCGCCGTGTCCCGCCCCCGACTCGGACGAGCTCTGCGTCAGTTCGGATGCCCGGTCGCTGAGGGAGCGTTCGAGTTCCCGGATGCGCGCCTCGGGGTCGTCTTGCGAGCTCATCCGCCGATGCTCGCACACGAGGTGCGATGCCGACGTCGTCTCAGCACGATCATCTGCGGATTTCAGCTCGACGACATTCGCACGTCACGAGTCGAGCAGTTCGGTGGCGAAGACCTCGTCTGCCGTCCAGCGCCGTGGCGACAGGCCCTGCTCGTGGTGATAGCGCAGATAGGCGTCGATCGCCGTGCGGTTCGCCGACATTCCGTAGGGAAACCAGTCGTTGGCGAACAACTCCCGGTTCTGTTCGAAGAGGACGTTCATCCACGGAACCATGTTGTGCACCTCGTAGAGCCGCCGCCCCTGCCGATATCGTTCGGCGGCAACGTCCTTCGCGCTCAGGAAGGCGCGGTAGATGCGGCGGGCCATGCCCGGATCACCGTCGAGCAGCTCTCGCTTGACGACGACCGTGTGCATCATCGGAAAGATCCCCGTCCTGTGGAAGTAGTCGCGCTCGATGGGCTCGAAGTCACCGAATAGCCGCTTCACATTCGGGGACCCGTCGAGGACGGGCTGTGGGACGTTGGCCGTGAACAGTGCGTCGATCTCGCCTGCCTCCAGCATCTGGCTGAGGGTCCTTCCCTCCGGTGCGACCGACACGTCGACGTCCGCCGGGTGCGGGTGCGGGATGAAGCCGAAGGGTGGCATGGGTCGCTCGAGGCCGCCGATGACCCATCGATTCCGCTCGGGCCCGAACCCGTACTCGTCCATCAGGATTCCCTTGGCCCACACTCCGGAATCCTGCCCGTACGTGCCGAATTCACCGATGGTCTTGCCGACCAAGTCGGCGGGGTCGCCGATGCTGCTGGCGGCGTTCACGAAGACGCACGAATGCCGGAACACGCGGTTCGGGAACACGGGCAGGGCGACGAAGGAGTCGTCGCCGCCGTCGAGCATCCTCAGGTAGAACGTCATGCCCAGTTCCGAGACGTCGAACTCGCGTCCCCGCATCATCCGTTCGAAGATCTCGGGAAGGGTCGCCGCGGTGTGCATCGTCGTGTCGCCGCCGTCGACGTCGTCATCAACGAGGCCGACCTCGGCGACCCCACCGCGGGACTGCGTACGGGGCTCGTCGACGTCGCACTCACCCGAACTCCGTTCGACGGCACGGGACTCTCGACCTACGTCCTCGGTTCCGATCGCATCGGCGTGGTGATGCACGACGACGATCCCCTCGCCGGTCGCCGACACGTGGCGCTCGCGGAGCTGGCGGACCGCCGATGGGTGCAGCTTCCCGAGGCGACCGATCCCATCTGGCGGGCCTACTGGACCGGCGCCCGACCGCGTCCAGGCGACGACCTCCCCGTCATGAAGACCATCCAGGAATGCCTTCAGTCGGTGTTGTGGAACGACACCTCGGCGCTGGCGCCGGTGAACCAGGCGCTGCCCCGCGGTCTGGTCATCGTTCCGGTGAGCGACCGGGACCCGAGCCAGCTCGTCGTCGCGTGGCGCGGAACCGCACCGACCCCGCTGATTCGGTCCTTCGTCGAGATCGCGGCCGCACACCATGCGGTAGGAGGCGCCGCCTCCCAGCAATGAGTTTGCCGGTCGTGGCGGTGTCACCGCGACTCGCCGACGATCGGAGAGTGCTTCAGCAATCTCGAACGACCGCAACTGCGGGTTGGGTCCACGCCGCAAGGGGCGCAGCGGCACTGGGCGCCGCGATGGGCATCGGGCGGTTCGCCTTCACGCCGATCCTGCCGATGATGACCGCGCACGCCGGCCTCACCCCGCAGGGTGGCGCGACGCTGGCCACCGCCAACTACGTCGGCTACCTCGCAGGCGCGCTCGCGGCCACGGCGTCACCCCGAGCGGCCCGCTCCCCCGTCGTGTTGCGCGCTTCCCTGATCACACTGGTCATCACACTTCTGGCGATGCCCTTGCCGGACAGTCCGATTCAGTGGACCGTCCTGCGCCTGTTGGCCGGATTCACCAGCGCGCTGGTGTTCGTGGGAGCCGTCAACCTGATGATGGACCAGCTGCGCCACCATTCACCGCACCTCGCGGGTTGGGGTTTCAGTGGGATCGGCATCGGTATTGCCGCGTCGGGTCTGGTGGTTTTCGCGCTGCCCGCGAACGCGGACTGGCGAAGCGCCTGGTGGGCAGTGGGAGTGCTGGCCGCCGTCCTGGCCGCAGGCGCGTGGGCGACCCGCCACGGCGAGACCGCAGCCAAGATGGAGGTCGCCAATCCGACTCCGTCGCAGCAGAACTCAGGACGACGGCGGTTCGCGGTGCTCATGGCCTGCTACACGCTGGAGGGCATCGGATACATCATCGCCGGAACGTTTCTGGTGGCGGCCATCGAACAGACCACTCCGGGGTGGCTCGGCAACGGCGCCTGGATCGTGGTGGGCGTCGCCGCCGCACCGTCAGCAGCGTTGTGGGCGTGGCTGAGCGGCCACTTCACCCATCCCCCGCTGCTCGCGGGGGCGCTGCTGCTGCAGGCGGTCGGCATCGCGCTTCCTGCGGTGGCTTCTGGTCCCGCCGCCGCACTCGCCGGTGCAATCCTGTTCGGCGTCACCTTCGTCGGTGTCAGCACGATCGCGCTCGCCGCGGGGGCGCACCTCAACGTGCCACGGGCAGTGGCACTGTTGACCGCGGGGTACTCGGCGGGGCAGATCGCGGGTCCACTCCTCGCCGCCCCACTGCTCCACCACGGATTCCAGACCGTACTGATCGCCGGGGCGGGCGTGGTGGTGTGCGCTGCGGCCGTGGCAGCCCTGCTGTGGATCGGGTATCCCGGCCAGGAGCAGTGGGTCAGCGGTGCGGATCGTCCGCCGGGACCCACGACCCATCGTCGTCAAGACCCTCGACCGCGACGCCGACGGTGAGTCGGTCGACCACCGCGCGCAACGTGATGTCGTCCTCGCCGCGGCGAGAGACCAGCGACCACGTCCAGTAGGGCGCGGGTTGCACGATTGGGCGTGCGGTCAGCCCCGACGGTAGCGGCGCGTCCTGGCCCTTCGGCGAATTGAGCACGGGCCGACGCAGCCTGCGCACGTGCTCGAAGAACGCTGGGCCGGTGACGCCGCCGTCGTCGATGTGAACGGTTCGGGCGCCGGTGTCGTCGGCGAACTGCCTGCCGTACCGGTTCGACGATTCCCAACTCGCCGAGTCCGCATCCAGCAGAACCACCGTCTCCCTGGCCTCGACCGGTGACGCGTCCGAACCCACGCTCACCGCAAAGAGCCGATCTGCTCCGATGAGGCGGGCGTCGAGACCGCGTTCGGCGAGATCACTGCGCTGCACCCAGCAGATCGCGAGGTCGAGACTGCCCTCCGCCACTCGAGCCGCCTGAGCATGCGATGGCATCACCCAGGTGTCGACGCGGATCTGCGCGATTCCGGCGGCCCGCTCGGCCAGGTCGTTGGGGACCCACTTGACGTAGCCGATGCGGACCGGCTCGGTGCGGGCCAGCCCATTCGCGCGCCGCCGCAACTCGTCGGCCTGCTCGATCAGCGCCCTTGCGCCGGGCAGCAGCGCCGCGCCGCTCGGGGTGAGGGCGACGGAGCGTCTATCCCGTTCGAACAGAAGCACTTTCAGATCGCGCTCCAACGCCTTGATCTGTTGCGAGAGCGACGGCCCCGCGATGTGGAGACGCTCGGCGGCGCGGCCGAAGTTCAGTTCCTCGGCGACGGCGACGAAATAGCGCAGCTGACGAAGCTCCACGCGTTCGATCGTAGAGCAGTAGGAGGATGCGCCTACCAGCAGCGGCAAATCGGTCTCGAGCGTCGGAACTGCGCGGAACACACCCCGATGCACGATCCCGCCACCCACGACGCGCTCGCGGGACTCCATCCCCTCGGGCGGCTCGGTGAAGTCGACGACGTGGTCGACGCCGTCATCTATCTGGAGAAGGCACCGTTCGTCACCGGCGAGATCCTGCACGTCGACGGCGGCCAGAGCGCCGGTCACTGAGCTGGCGGGCGCGCAATCCTATGGTGGAGGCATGACACCAGGAACGAATCCGGACTACCCGCAGATGGCTGCCGAGCGTGGCCGAGTCGAACCCGCACCGCGACGCGTGCGCGGGTACGCCGGAGGCCAATTGATCTTCGACACGGTCGCGGCGCGCTACGTCTGGGAGGTGCCCTACTACCCGCAGTACTACATCCCGCTCGATGACGTGAACATCGCAGCGCTTACCGACGAAAACCACTCGCAGCGAGTGCAGTTCGGGCCTTCTCGGCTGTTCTCCATCACGGGAAGCACGGGCAAGCCGGGGGTCCGGATCTTCGACGCCGACGGCGACGGGCCCGTAGCCGGGTTCGTACGGTTCGAGTGGGACGGCGTGCAATGGTTCGAGGAGGACGAGCTCATAGTCGGTCATCCACGCAACCCCTATTCGCGCGTGGACGCCCTTCGCTCACACCGCCACGTCCACGTGGAACTCGACGGAGTGACCCTCGCCGACACCCACAGCCCGGTTCTGCTGTTCGAAACCGGTTTACCGACAAGGTATTACATCGACCGAACCGACGTCGCCTTCGAACACCTCCTACCCAGCGACACCCAGACGCTGTGCCCGTACAAGGGCACGACCAGCGGGTACTGGTCGGTGCAGGCGGGGGATGCCGTCCACGCCGACCTAGCGTGGACGTACGTGTACCCACTGCCGTCGGTGGCACCCATCGCCGGGTTGGTCGCGTTCTACAACGAGAAGCTCGACATCGTGGTCGACGGAGCCAGCCTGCCGCGGCCCAGCACGCACTTCAGTTAGCGGTCCGGCCCCGTCGTGGCTCAGATCCCGGGAACGCCGAGGCCGGAGAGACCCGAGAGTCCGGGAACGCCCATCTGAGCTCCTTGGCCAAGCCAGTCGCCGTTGGCTAGCGAGGCCATCATGGACGGGCAGTACATCGAGATCGCAATGCTCGTGAACAGGTTGGCCATGCCGGGTGACACGCCGTTGGTGCCGCCCATCTGGGATGCGACGGAGGCGAAGTTCCCCCCCGGCTTCGCGAGCAGGGGGCAGATGGATTGCGCCATCGTGACGGCCATGTTCGGATCCGCGACTGACACACCGGAGTTGGTCAGGGCCGACAAGAAGTTGTCGCTGGATGCGTCCGCATGCGCCGTTGCTGGGGCGGCGGTGGCAGCCGCGACGATGCCAACGGAGAGCGCCAGTGCAGTTGAAGCCTTCGCCGATAAGTCGAACAAGCCCGAGATGACCGTCATGGGTTCTGCTTCCTGTCGGATCACGAAACGCAATCACTGCTGTAACTTCTGGAACACTGCTCTACTTCCGTAACATTTCGAGCACGACGCGATGACGGTTTGCACGCTATGCGTTTCATGAGCACGGCCCCGGCAGGCTCGGTGCGACACTGCCCGGCCCCGGCGCACCGCTGGTGACCGCGGGCAGTACCGGCTCAATAATCGACGGCGACAACGGCATTGGCCGAGCTCGTCGATGCGGCCACGGCATTCAATCCAGAGAAGCGCCTGCCCAGGAGGCCAACATTAAGGATTGGTGAGAGGATGCGGGTGTGGTCGATGACGCGGGTGGCGCTCAGGCGCGGACACTCTTGGGCGAGCTATATGGCCACGTTGCGGACATCTCGCACAAGCTCGAAGCCGCCGATGAGCGCAACCGGCGCGCGCGGGCTCGCGGCAACGCCCGCAAGGACCCCGTCGCGGGCGTTCTGCGACGCGAACTGTACGAAGCGCACCGTCTGATCGACGGTCTTCACCGGCGGTTCCCTCACACCGCTGCGGCGTCATCGGAGTTGGCCGACTCCACCTGCCGCCCGAACTGACATCAGGCGGGACGCCGCGGGCCGCCCACGATCTCCAGCTGATCTCCACCCAACCTCCATGCGACGAGGTGTCGCTGCGCTGCACGATCGATCAGTCACGAAACACCATCGGAACGCCTCCGAAGTGACATGAACGAGAGGAGCGGTCATGCGTACCGCATTGTCAATCCCAGTCGCAGCCGCCGCGGCAGCCCTCGCGGTGCTCGTCCTTCCTGCCATTCCGGCCACTGCGTCGGACTCGGCGATCGTCACGATCGGCCAGCTCGAAGCGCAGGGGTTCAACGTCAAGGTCGACCGCGTGGGGAGCGCTCCCCTGAGCGAGTGCGTGGTCACCAGCGTTCGAAATCCGCGGGAGCGAACCGAACTGATCCGGGTGAACGGCCGGGGTGGGCGCGACCGCCTGATTCCCGTCGTCGTCCGGCGGAACATCACCGTCTCACTGGACTGCTCCAACCGATAGCGCCCCCCTCGGGAATCATGAGGAGCATTCTGACGTCGTTGACGTGGATCGAGTCAGTCGTCCAGCGAAGGGGTTGTACATGCGCGTAGGAGTGGTCTTTCCTCAGACAGAGCTCGGCGGAGATGCCGGCGCGGTCCGCGCGTATGGGGAACGGGTCGAAGAACTCGGGTTCCGGCACGTCCTGGCCTACGACCACGTCGTCGGGGCCGATCCCGACGTCCACACGGGCTGGAACGGACCCTACGACGTGCACACCACGTTCCACGAGCCGCTGGTGATGTTCGGCTACCTCGCCGGGATCACGCGGTCGCTCGAGCTCGTCACCGGCGTGATCATCCTGCCGCAACGCCAGACCGTCCTGGTCGCCAAGCAGGCCGCAGAGGTGGACCTGCTCAGCGGTGGGCGCCTGCGCCTTGGCATCGGAATCGGTTGGAACGCAGTGGAGTACGAGGCGCTCGGTCAGGACTTCGGCACCAGGGGCAAGAGGTCGGCCGAGCAGGTCGCCCTGCTCCGTCGACTGTGGACCGAACAGACCGTGACGTTCGACGGCGCGTTCGACAAGGTGACCGGCGCTGGTCTTGCACCCCTGCCGGTGCAGCGGCCGATCCCGATCTGGATCGGCGCCGCGTCGGCCCCCGGGTACCGCCGCGCGGGTCGCCTGGCCGACGGTTGGTTTCCGATGATGGCACCGGGCCCGCAGCTCGACGAAGCCCTGGCCGAGGTGGAGCACGGAGCCGTCGCCGCGGGCCGGGATCCGGCGTCGATCGGGATGGAGGCGCGGGTGTCCTTCAGCGGCGACTACGACGCGGTCGCCGCCCAGATCGCCGCCTGGGCCGACGCCGGCGCCTCGCACCTGTCGGTCAACACGATGGGCGCCGGCCTCAAGACCGTCGATGAGCACCTCGGCGTGCTGGCCCGGGTGGTGCAGGCAGTTCCCATCGCCTGATCGGGCCCGGCATCGGCGCAACGCGAACCGTCATGACGCTCGCGGTTAGGCTCGACGAGTCATGATGAGACGTCCTCTGCTGTCGATTGTGTTCTGCTTCCTGCTGCTCGGGGCGACGAGCTGTTCGCTGTTCTCCAGTCCCGGCCCTGACGACGCGTTTCGCGCGTTCGCCGACGCGCTTGGGCGCAAGGACGGCGGCGCGGCGGCAGCGAGCACCGACGACCCGAACTCCGCGACCACCGCCATCAAGTCGATGTTCGACGGCATGGGCAAGGATGCGACGGTGAAGGTCGACGTCAGCCAGTCGGACGACGACTCGAACACGGCCAAGCTGAGCTATTCGTGGTCGTTCGGCCCCGACAAGACGCTGCGGTACGACGCGACGGCGACGGCCGCGCAGTCCGGCGACGACTGGCACGTCCACTGGGACACCACCGTGCTGAACCCGAAACTACAGCCCGGCATGACGTTCCAGTACAGCGACGACAAGAACTTTCTCACCCCGGTCACCGACCGCGACGGGCAACCGCTTCTGACATGGCAGACGATCGGTGTGGTCAGCCTGTCCAGGGACCACCTCGAGTCAGCGGCGCCGCTGGCCTCGGTCCTGCAGCAGTTCGACGGGTCGATCACCGCCGAGTCGATCACCGGCGAGTTCAACGCCACGCAGGACGGCGTCGTGACGGTCGTCAAACTCCGCCAGCAGGACTCCGAGCAGGTCGCCGATCAGCTCAAGCAGATTCCCGGCGTGACGGTCGCGGATCAGGGCGCCCTGCTGACCGCGAACCGCGACCTGTCCTCCCCTGCGCTCGACGGTCTTCAGGCGCTGTGGCAGAAGGCGATCGACGCGGCCGCGGGGTGGTCTGTCGAGCTCGTCGACGACAAGGGTCAGCCGACCGAGGAGTTGACCTCAACGCCGCCGGGTGACACACAGCCGATCCGCACCACGCTCGACACCCGGCTGCAGTTACTCGCCCAGCAAGCCGTCGCCACCGAGCCCCGCCCCGCGGTTCTGGTGGCCGTCTCCCCCTCGACCGGCGGCATTCTGGCGGCAGCCCAGAACGGGGCCGCCAACGCCCAGGGTCCGATCGCCTTCTCGGGGGCCTACCCGCCAGGGTCGACGTTCAAGACCATCACCACCGCAGCCGCGCTCCAAGCCGGCCTGGCGACACCGGACACTCCGGAGCAGTGTCCCGGCACCGTCAGCATCGAGAACCGCACCATCCCGAACGAGGACGAGTTCGATCTGGGCACCGTGCCGCTGTCGACGGCCTTCGCGCAGTCGTGCAACACGACGATGGCCGCGCTGGCCGACAAGCTGCCAGCCGATGCGCTGCCGAACATGGCGCGGCTGTTCGGGATCGGCGTCGACTACGTCATTCCGGGCCTGACCACCATCACCGGCAACGTGCCGAACGCGGACACCCCCGCGCAGAAGGTCGAGAACGGGATCGGTCAGGGCACCGTGACGGTGAGCCCGTTCGGGTTGGCCGTCGCCGAGGCCAGCCTCGGGCACGGTTCGACGATCACGCCCACTCTCGTCGTCGGCGAGTCGACCACCGCCAACACCCCGTCGGCGCCGATTCCTCCGACGATCTCCGACAGCTTGCGAGCGATGATGCTGCAGACGGTGTCCGACGGCACGGCGACCGCCTTGCGTGACGTTCCCGGTCTCGGTGGGAAGACCGGCACGGCCGAGTTCGGCGACAACACTCATTCCCACGGCTGGTTCGCGGGCATCACCGGCGACATCGCCTTCGCAACGCTGGTCGTCGGCGGCGACACGTCGGCACCGGCGATCACCGTGTCGGGCGACTTCCTGCGTCCGGCCCTCGCTGGCTGATCCCTGGCAACAACCCCAGTAAGGGCCAATTCGCCTGGCTGGCAAACCGATTCGCGGGAACACCGCGATCAATCTGTGCCAGGCGGCGCGTGTCAGATCCATGCGCCACCGTCGACCCGCAGGGTGGCGCCGGTGACGTAGGACGCCTTGTCGCTGAGCAACCAGGCTGCCGCCTCGGCGATCTCCTCGGGTTCGGCCGCGCGCCCCAACGGTGTCTGCGCGTTGAGGCGCTCGATGACGCCGGGGCTCGCCTCGTCCCACTCCCTGATCATCTCGGTCAACGTTGACCCCGGCGCGATGGTGTTCACCCGGATGCCCTCGGGGCCGTACGTGATGGCTGCGGACTCGGTGAGGCTGTTGACCGCGCGCTTCACGGCCCCGTAGGCAGGCAGCTCGGGATTGCCCTTCAGGCTGCCGATGCTTGAGGTGTTGAGGATCGCGCCCTTGCCCGCCGTCGCGCGGATTGCCGCGACCTCGGCCTGCATCGCCAGGAACACGCCCCTGAGGTTGACCTCGTAGACGTTGTCGAAGTCGGCCTCGACGACCTGGTCGAGGGGCCCTGGCGGCACGATCGTCGCGCCGTTGTTGAAGGCGACGTCGAGCCTGCCGAATTCGTCGACGGTCCTGGCGACCGCCGCACGGATGCTGTCGCCGTAGCCGAGGTCACAGACCGCGTACACGGCGGAACCACCCGCGGACCGGATGTCCTCGGTGACGGCCACGAGTTGGCTCTCGGTGCGCGCGGCGAGCAGGACGCGGGCCCCCTCCCTGGCGAACAGCCGCGCCGCCGCGGCACCGATTCCGCGTCCCGCCCCGCTGATGAACGCGACCTTTCCCGTCAGCAGGCCCGTTCCGGTCTTCTGTGATGTGTCCATGCCGTCGACCTTGCGCGCGACCGGGCATCCCATCCAGGTACGGGCGATACCTGGCTACGCCCGGGGCACTGGGCACAATGGACATGTGGACAAGCGAGAGCTCGGCGCGTTCCTGCGCAGCCGCCGCGAGCGGATCAGCCCGAGTGACGTGGGACTGCCCGCGGGAACGCGACGCCGGACCCCTGGACTGCGCCGTGACGAGGTGGCGCATCTGGCCTTCATCTCGACGGAGTACTACACGCGGCTGGAGCAGGTCCGCGCGCCGCACCCGTCGCGCGAGGTCCTGGCCGGCCTGGCCCGCGCGCTGCGGTTGAGCGACGCCGAGCACGACCATCTGCACCGCCTCGCCGGTGTCGAGCCCGCGCCGCCCCCCGGGCCGCCACGCGTCGTGCGGCAGAGCATCCTCGACCTTCTGACTCGCCTGCCGCACGCGGCCGCGATCGTCACCTCCGCGACCTACGAAGTGCTGGCGTGGAACGACCTGGCGTGCGCGCTCATGGAGGACTTCTCCGCGCTGTCACGGTGGGACCGCAATCTCGCCAGGCGGGCGTTTCTGGGGCCGCCACACCCCGACGGCAGGCGCCTCTACGGGGTCTCCGACGCCGACGAATTCGCGCGCACCTGCGCCCTTCATCTGCGCACCGCCGTCACCCGCTACCCCGATGATCCGGAGACCGCCGAGCTGATAGCCGAACTGTGCTCTGGCAGTGCGGAGTTCGCCCAGCTGTGGGCGGCCCACGACGTGCGCGCACGGCCCGCGTTGTGCAAGACGTTCTCGCATCCGGCGGTCGGCCCCGTGACCGTGAGCTGCGACTCTCTCGACATCGCGGACCGTGATCAGCGGGTCGTCATCTACACCGCCCAACCGGGGTCACCGTCCGAGGAGGCGTTGCGCCTACTGTCGGTCATCGGCACCCAGCGGATGGACGTACCCGGCTGACGATCGTCGATCGGACTCGTACCCGTCAGCCCAGGGCGCTCTCGACCACGCCGGCTTGCTTCTGCGCCAAGGAAATGGCGAAGTCTTCGGGTACGGGATCGCCTGCCGCGCTGTCGAACCGCATCAGCACGAAGGCAGGACCCTGAGTGAAGGCCACCACTGTGACGGCCTTCGAACCGTCGGGCGACGTGCCGGAGGCCACGACACCATTGGTGCCCACCTCGGCGGGCTGGGGCGACGGATTGGCGATCGACTGATCGAGTGCGGCCACCCCACCGTCAAGGCCAGCCTTCGCGGCGTCGGCGTCCGGGAAGACCGCGATGGAATCGTCGATGGTGCGGGTCTGCTCCTCGTTGGTGAAGGCAACGGCGACGCCCTGGGTGCCACCCGGGTTCATTTGCGGCTGCCCGGCGGTGAACGTCTCGTCCGGCATGTCGATGTCATAGGGCGTGATCAGCAGAGGGGCGTAGTTGATGGGCGGCGCGCTCTCCGAGGGGCTCTCCGCGCCGGAGGCCACCGACGAAGTCTCCGACGACGAGGCGGACGAGGAGGACCCCGACGACGAGCTCCCACCGCAAGCGACGCCGGTCAGCGCGACGATGGCCATCGCACCCACCAGACCAGCCGTGGACAGAGTCGACTTCATGCCAATACGCTCCAGTCTCCTGCTCGGACGTCCGCCAATCCCCTGCAGACACCGGCCTTGCACGGTGCCGCGTGGTCAGCGGGCGAAGATTAACACCGTCCAGTTTGTCCCGTTGGCGGGTTTTGCCCAACGTTACCCATCGGGAGGGCTCCCGCCCTAGTTGCCCTGAGTAATTCACTCGTCTGCAGTGGTAGGCCCCGGATTCAAGGATTTATGCGGCGCTCCATCGACGAATCGATTGCGCCCCTAGGTCACGATCGCGCGTGTCACACCCAACTCCCGAGTAATCCGCGCATTGCCTGAATCGCCGTGGCGGGCCTGTGAGTTCTTGGGCACGCCCGCCTACGCCTGCAACTGCTCGCGCTCTTGGGAACGCTAGAACGGTGGGGGCGGTTCGGCGGCTTGGGCTGCAGCCCTTGCCTGTTCGGCCGCGGCCTTGGCTTCGGCTGCGGCTGCGACTTTTTGTTCGGCTTCGGCTGCGATGAGCGCTTTGTTGAGTTCGCGTTCGTCGTGGATGCGGCGGGTCCGGTCTTGAGCTCGCGTGGTTCTGCGGCGCGGCATCCTCAACCCCGTGGTGTGAGCCGGCCGAGTCGGCACGTCGACGGGGCTGACCGTTGCAGTCGGTTGGCATAGTTCGGGGAACAACAGCCGGCTGCCCGGCGTGGTGACGTGAGTGCGGCCGTCGGGCGCGGTCCAGATGACTCGCCCATCAGGGAGCTGCTGATCGCGCCAGCCTGGGTCCCCGGCCCAAAAGG
>NZ_JBOGDD010000280.1:0-6089 GCF_050701675.1 Mycobacterium sp.
GGTCTGGGCAGAACAGCACCTCGCGGTCCTCGGGGATGGAGGCGACGACTTCCACGGCGTTGGACGACGTGCAGCAGATGTCGGTCAGCGCCTTCACCGCAGCCGTGGTGTTGACGTAGGACACGACGACGGCGTCGGGGAACTCGTCCTTCCACGCGCGCAGGTCGTCGGCGGTGATCGAATCGGCCAGCGAGCAGCCCGCCCGCTGGTCGGGGATCAGCACGGTCTTCGACGGGCTGAGAATCTTGGCGGTCTCGGCCATGAAGTGCACCCCGCAGAACACGATGGTGTCCTCGGATGCCTCGGCCGCGATCCGCGACAGCGCCAGCGAGTCGCCGACGTGATCGGCCACGTCCTGGATCGCAGGCAGCTGGTAGTTGTGCGCCAGAAGCGTGGCGCCACGCAGGTTGGCGAGCCGCCGCACCTCTGCCGCCCACTCCTCGTCCCCGAGCACGCCGTCGTAGCCGCCGGGGCCGTTCGTGATCTGCGCGGCCCAGCCGCCACGTGACTCCGTGGTCAGATCCAACACCGTCATGGCCGTCTCCTTTGATCCTGACGGGGTTTTCGACTTATGATCGAAAACATGCCCAATATTAGCACTGCCCACGAAGTGCTGGCCGTCGTCTTCCAGGTTCGGCAGCTCTCAACTCCGAATCCGCAGCTCAGCGTCCTGCTATGGGAGCGCGCCATGGATCCGCAACGCGGCGCCTGGTCACTGCCCGGCGGTCGCCTGCGTCACGACGAAGACATGACGAGTTCAGTTCGGCGCCAACTCGCCGAGAAGGTCGACATGCGGGAACTGACCCACCTCGAACAGCTCGAGGTGTTCTCCGACCCGCACCGCGTCCCAGGCCCGCGCACCATCGCGTCGACCTTCCTCGGCCTGGTGCCCTCCCCCGCAACCCCCGCGCTACCACCCGACACCCGCTGGCATCCGGTGGGCGCGCTGCCCCCGATGGCGTTCGACCATCGGCCGATGATCACCCACGCCCACACCAGACTGATCGCCAAACTTTCCTACACCAACATTGGATTCGGGTTGGCACCAAGGGAATTCGCGCTGTCGACACTGAAGGACGTGTACGACGCCGCGCTCGGATACCAGGTGGACGCCACCAACCTTCAGCGCGTCCTGGCCCGCCGCGGGGTGATCACACCCACCGGCACCACGGCGAAGTCCGGCCGTAGCGGCGGCAGGCCCGCCGCGCTCTACCGCTTCACCGAAGCTCAGTACCGCGTCACCGACGAGTTCGCCGCGCTACGCCCCCCGACTTAACGGGACCCCTAATTGGTTTTAAGGATTCCTTAAGAGACAATGACGGGATGAACTCTGGCAGTGCAGCCGCCTCGACCGGTGCCGAGTGGATAGGACGAGCACCCCACGAGGAGTTGCTCCGCAGGACGCGCCCAGTACTGCCCGACGTCGACCCGTTCCACGTCCCGCCCCCGGGTTTCGAACACGCCAGGCCAGGCACCGTGCTGCGGTCCCGCGACGTTGAGATCGCCTTCCTGGGTCGCGTGCCCCAAAAGCTGACGGCCACCCAGCTGCTGTACCGCTCCGCCGATCTGAACGGTCTCCCGATGGCCGCCGTCACCACCGTCGTGGTGCCCGCCGACCGGCCCGTCGGCAGCAAGGGCCCGATCCTGTCCTACCAGTGCGCGATCGACGCGGTCTCCGGACGCTGCTTCCCGTCCTACGCGCTGCGCCGCGGGGCCAAGGCCGTCGGAGCACTTGCGCAGTTCGAGTTCCTCCTGGTGTCCGCGGCGCTGGCCGAGGGCTGGGCCGTGTCGATCCCCGACCATGAAGGGCCCCAAGGCATCTGGGGGGCACCGTACGAGCCCGGATATCACGTTCTCGACGGCCTGCGCGCGGCGCTGAACCACGACGCGCTCAACCTCTCGGCCGACGCTCCCATTGGCCTCTGGGGCTACTCCGGCGGCGGCCTCGCCACCGCGTGGGCGACCGAGGTCTATGCGGACTACGCGCCGGAACTCAAGCTCGTCGGCGCCGTGCTCGGTTCCCCGGTAGGCGACCTCGGGCATACGTTCCGCAGGCTCAACGGCACCTTCTTCTCCGGGCTGCCCGCGATGGTCGTTGCGGCCCTCTCACACGTCTACCCGGACCTGGACCGCGTCATCAACGAGCACGTCACCGTCGAGGGCAAGGCGATGCTGACCGACATCCAGCACATGACGACCGCGCACGCCGTACTCAAGCTGATCCGCAAGGACATGGGCAAACTGGTCGACGAACCACTGGAGAACATTCTCCAGACGCCCGAGGTCAAACACGTCTTCGACAGCATCAAGCTCGGTACGGCTGCACCGAGCATCCCGGTCCTCATCGTCCAAGCGGTGCACGACGAGCTGATCTCGGTCGGGGACATCGACGAGCTCGCGGACACCTACTCGGCGGGTGGCACCGACGTCACCTATCACCGCGACATGCTCAGCGAGCACCTGCTGCTGCATCCGCTTTCCGCGCCAATGACGTTGCGCTGGTTGCGCGACCGGTTCGCGGGACGGCCGCCCACGACCAATCGGGCGCGCACCAAGTGGCCGACCCTGCTGAACCCGTCCACCTACCGGGGCATGCTCCGGTTGGGGCTCATCTCGGCGAAGGTGATGACGGGTCGGCGGGTGGATCGCCTGCCGTTGTCGGAACTGGATCGCTAGGCCCGACGGGAGCGATCGCGTAGGCCACCTCGATGGGTGGCCATGCGCCGAGGTCGTCACGCTTGGTCGACAACGCGCAGATCGCATAGACGAGCGCGGCGATCCCCGCCGGGAAGACTACCGAGGCGGCGATCTGCAGCGGGGTGTGGCCGAAGAACACCGCGGGCGCCTCGTGCGTGTAGAAGATGCGATGCTCCGGGGAGATGGGCGCCGTCGCCAGGTCGGCGGCTCCGTAACGCCAGCGCGCCAGGGCCGCGCCGACGCCCGCTGCGGTGCCCGCCGCCGCGAGCGCGCCGAGCGACAGAGCGCCAACCAGAAGCGGACCCCGATGGGGTCGCCACTGCCAGACGGCCACGGCAGCGGATACCGCAAGCACGAAGAGCAGCCCCGTCATCAGGAACGCGCCGAGGAAGACGAGGTCGGACTCGTCGCCGACGTATCCACGCACGCGGTCGCCGCTCTTGGTCATGGCGAGAACGATCTGGATCGGCGGCGCCAGCCACGCCCACGCCGCGCCGACGACCACGCCGAGTAGCGCGAGACCCAGAACTACCCGCACGGCCGCCCCGAGATGCGAAAGGCGGGGTGGCTCAACGTGTTCAGGACGAAGATCGGGTGTGCTCATCGGTAGTATCTGCTCTTCGCGCAGGCGCTCATCGCCGCTCCTCCAGGTCCTTGGAGTCCAACTCGCCATGTCGCGAGCACTTCGCCGACCATCCGTCGGGACGCACCTGAACGATCATCCTCCGTCCGCAGTCGGAGCAGAACCGGGGCGGCTCGAGGCCGAGTCGGGCGGCCGCGGGAACGGCCGTGGGACCGGAGGTGCCCTCGGCTTCGCCGGTGTAGACGTTGAACTTCGTCGGCATTGCTAGATGGAGGCGTTCAGCGCCTTGATCGGCATCTGCAGATCATCGAGCAGCTCTAGATCGGCCTCCGCGGGGCGGCCGAGGGTGGTGAGGTAGTTGCCGACGATGACCGCATTGACACCGCCGAGGATCCCCTGCTTGGCACCGAGGTCGCCGAGGGTGATCTCGCGACCGCCGGCGAACCGGAGCATCGTGCGCGGCAATGCGAGCCGGAAGGCGGCGACTGCCTTCAACGCCTCCGTTGCGGGCAGCACCTCCAAGTCGCCGAACGGTGTGCCTGGACGCGGGTTGAGGAAGTTCAGCGGCACCTCGTGCGGGTTGAGCTCGGCGAGGTTGGCGGCGAACTCGGCGCGCTGTTCCAGCGTCTCGCCCATGCCGAGGATGCCGCCGCAGCAGACCTCCATCCCGGCGTCGCGCACCATCTCCAGGGTGCCCCAGCGCTCTTCCCAGGTGTGCGTCGTCACGACGTTGGTGAAGAACGACCTCGCGGTCTCGAGGTTGTGGTTGTAGCGGTGCACACCCATCGCCGCCAAGCGGTCGACCTGCTCCTGGGTGAGCATGCCCAGCGAGCAGGCGATCTGGATGTCGACCTCGTTTCGGATGGCTTCGATGCCAGCCGCGACCTGCGCTAGTAGTCGTTCGTCGGGACCGCGCACGGCCGCGACGATGCAGAACTCGGTGGCACCGGACTTGGCGGTCTGCTTGGCCGCCTCCACCAGGCTGGGAATGTCGAGCCAGGCGCTGCGGACCGGCGACGCGAAGAGCCCCGACTGGGAGCAGAAGTGGCAGTCCTCCGGGCAGCCGCCGGTCTTGAGGCTGATGATGCCCTCGACCTCGACCTCGGGGCCGCACCACTTCATCCGGACCTCGTGGGCCAGCGCCAGCAGGTCCTCGAGCTGATCGTCGGGCAGCTGCAGCACCTGCAGGATCTGGGTCTGGTCGAGCCCTTCACCGCGCTCGAGCACCTGATCCCGGGCCAGACCCAACACATCGGTATCAATTCCTGGGGCCTGCTGTGTCACCCGCACTCCTCCTGCACTAAGAACTTGAACGGTGTTTAGGCTACAGGGGTGCAACTGCGCCGACACGATGTGGTCGAGAAGGCCACCGCGCTCCTCGACGATTACGGGATCGCCGACTTGACGATGCGGCGACTCGCCCGCGAACTCAACGTCACTCCGGGGGCCCTCTACTGGCACTTCGCCGACAAGCAGGAGCTTCTGGGAGCGGTCGCCGACTGGATCCTCGCGCCTGCGACGACGACGGGGGCCGATGCCCGATGGGACGAGCGGATCCTCGCGATCTGTTCGGCGCTGCGCAACGCCCTGCTGTCGGCCACCGACGGCGCTGAGCTCGTCTCGGCCAGCTTCTCCGCAGGGAAGTCCCATCGCATCACCGAGATCCTGCGCGGCCTGACCGTCGCTGCGACCGCGGCTGGCATCGTTGCGCCGAAAGCCGACCTGGCCGCAAGGACGGTGCTCTACTACGTGCTCGGATTCACCGCCGACGAACAATCGCGCCTGCAGTGGGACGCGGCGGGCGCGCTGTCCGACGAACAGTCCGTGATGGCGACGAACCCCAACGCACGCTTCGCCTTTGGGCTGGGTCTGTTGGTGGACGGAATGTCGGCGCACCGATTCTCAGGCGATCAGGGTGTCGACTCTGGCGTCGCCATCCCATCGACGTAAGCCCGCGAAGGTGCCGACGACGCCGCCTGGTGCGATCACCGCCAGCGCCGCTGCGAGATCGGTCGCCGCGAGCCGCCGACTCAACGTCACGTGTGGCGTCCACTGGCCGGGACGCGCGTGCTGAAAGGCCTCCGGCGTCAGGTACGGCGCACAGATCGAATCGACCGACTCGTGCAACCGCAGCAGCCCGGCTGCAGGCACGATGAGGCGAGCCAAGGTCAGGGTCTTGCGGCCGAAGACGATCGGCGCACCGATGAGGCAGTCCAGTGGAAGCTGCCTGGCGGGTTCCCACAGTGCCGCGTCGACGGCCGGGTCGATGCGTTCCCCCACGGTCAGCGTCACGTGCGGGCGGTTGGTCGGTGACTGGTGGCGCGCCTGGCTGGGCAATCCTGCCTCCGCGAGGGCCGTCCAGTCCCTGACGACGACCGCCTCGGTGTGCTGGTCGAACAGCAGCTCGACGGAGTGGGCCATGCCTACAGACTCTGCACCCAGTCGACGGCGAATGCCCGTGCGCTGAGCTCTGCGAACGCCTCAGCCGTCAACCGGCCCGAGCCAACGGGCAGCACCGCGCGGACTCTGGCGATCTGCTCGAGTGCCTCGCGATTCGACAGCTCGGCAGCGCCTGGCTCAGCTGGCCACGCGCCAATCACCAGACCCGCACATGGAATACCCTGCGCTTCAAGCGATTCCACCGTGAGGGCGGCATGGTTCAGGGTGCCAAGACCGGGTCGGACGACGACGAGGACGGCAGCGTCGAGGTCGGCTGCCAGGTCACGCAGCGTCACCCCGTCGGCGCCGATCTCCACCAGCAGGCCGCCTGCACCCTCGACGATGACGAGCCTGCCGGGACGGTCGACCG
>NZ_JBOGDD010000281.1:0-2530 GCF_050701675.1 Mycobacterium sp.
ATGTATTAACTTTTTGGCACCGGCAATCGTCCGGTGGATCCCTTGGTGCGTACTCAAAGACGAAACGCGGTTACCCCGGTGGTGGTTGGTAGCCCGCGGCCGAGTTTCGCAACTGCCAGATCTGCGCGGGGCACAAGATGCCGACGGCGTACGAGACCAGGTAGTTGGCCGCGAACTCGTCGTTGGGGAGGACGTCGTTCTTTACGTCACCCATGACCTGTGGGTAGCCCTCGCCACTGCGTACCTTGTCGCAGATCCCGTAGCCGTAGCCGATCGCGTCATTGTTTGGAAAGGCGTAATGTCGGCGCGCCACCACGTTATACGTGTACTCCACCTCGGGCGCCGGAACAGCATTCGCCCGAGGCATTGGCGTCTGTGTGACCACGCCGAGGGCAGTGGAAGCGACGATCACGGCGACCAGCGGTTTGCCACGCTTCATGTTGACAGCTTATGTGCTGGTTTCGGCAGATACTAGGCGCAGAGCGTCCGGGTTTGGGTTCGCTACGCTCGTCGGTGAGATGAAGTCCTACGGCGCTGGGTTACTGGTTCTGATCGTCACGTTCTTGGTGGGCGCGTGCGGCGGCGCGGGTTCGCAACCCCAGGCGCCCCGGTCAACCGATCAGCCAGCCATCACCGGTGCGCCCGCGGGCTTCAACGCCGACGACGTCGCGTTCGCCAACGGGATGATCACGTCCTACGGGCAGACCTCGGAGTTGACGGCTCTGGTGCCCGAGCGCTCCGCTGACTCCGATCTCGTCGCGCTTGCGGCCGGTATCGATGTCGCGCAGGGGCCTGACCTCGAGACGATGAAAGTTCTTCTGGTGCAATGGAACTCGAATTCCGACTCCGGTCCCAGCCAAGGCTGGCAGGGCAACGCGGTGATGGGCATGGTGGACGACGCGACGAAGATGCACTTGAACTCGTCGAGCGGCGCGGAGTTCGACAGCCTGTGGCTGCGGTCGATGATCGGACACCAGCAGGGGGCCGTGGAGATGGCCGAAGCGGAGATCGCACACGGCACCAATGTCGACGCGGTTGCGACGGCCAAGAGGTTCGTCGGCACGTATCGGGCCCAGATCGCCCGGATGCAGCAGGAGCTCAGAGACCGCTAGGTCGGGGCAGCGTCTACGGCGCTGTCACTCGGCGTGGTTGCGGCTCAACTGGTCGGCGAGATCGTTCAGAGCCTCGAGCGCGACGCTGACCGCCTTCTCGACCTCCATGGTGTGGGATACGTGCTCCCCGCTCGAGCCGTTCGACGCGGCGAGCCCGGGAATGATGAAGTGGCGGAAGCGTCGTCGCGTTTCGCCGTCGGACCGCTTGATCTCCTCGGCGGCCAGATAGGTCTGCTCGACCATGAAGTCGACCATCTCACCGATGCCGATGTCGGTGCGTACCTGCCCACTTCGCTGACCGTCCTCCAGCACCGGTCCCATCACGTCCACCGCGACCTGGTGCACGCGCGGGTCGTGCACTGACGCGGAGTGCTGCGCGATCAGCGCCGCGATCGACGGATCGGACGGCAGTTCGCGCGCGGTGTACAAAAGCGCAGCCTCCAACTTGGCGAAGACGCCGGTCTTCGCGGCCATCAGCGATTCCACGGCTGCCACGTGTCGACGGGCTCGCAGCAGTGCGACGTGAACCAGCATCTCGGAGACGCTGCCGAGTTGGCGGAATGCGGTGGCGCGCGAGACACCGGCGATCTTGGCGACGGCTTCCATCTGCACCGCGTTGATACCGCGGGCCGCGATCTCCGTGTCGGCCGCCCTGATCAGTCGATCCTTGACGGTGCCGTCCTCACCCGAGGTCATGTCGGCGGCAGTCACAGCGCCGAGATTACGTGATCGCACCGGCGATCTTGAGTTCTATGAGTCTGTCGTCGCCCACGCCGAGCTCGCGCAGCACGTCGTCGGTGTGCTCGGCGAACTGCGGGGCACGTCCGAGTTCCACTGGGCCATCGTCGAACTTCACCGGGCTGGCCACCAGCTGCTGCGGGTTGCCATCGGCATCAACGATGTTGGCAATCCGGCCGTTCGCGGTCAGACCCTCGTCGTGTGCCAGCTCCCACGCGTCCTGCACCGGTGCCCACTGTCCGGTGCCCCGGCTGAGCACGTCCTTGCACTCCGCGAAGGTCAGCTTGGCGATGGCGTCGTGGACGATGCCGTAGGCGATGTCGGCATTCTGGGCCATCGCCTGCAGTGATTCGAACCGTGGATCCTCGGTGTATTCGTCCAGTCCCATCAGCCGGCAGAACTCCGGCCAGTACCGGGTCGGCTGCAGCATCGACAGTTGGACGAACCGGCCGTCGGAGGTGCGGTAGGCACCGGTCAGGGGATTGCCAGGGGCCTGGGTCCGGCGCTCGACCTTGGGCAGTGGCCCGCCCATCAGCATCGCCATGTTGATGCTGAACTGGGTGGTCCAGGCGCCCACAGCGAGCAGTGACACGTCGAGCACGGATGGTTCGCCGGTCACATGGCGGCCGTAGAGTGCCGCCGCTACGCCCCCGGCGATGGTCATGCCACCGATGTTGTCG
>NZ_JBOGDD010000282.1:0-3017 GCF_050701675.1 Mycobacterium sp.
CCCGGCCCTCTCGCGGGTGGATGCGAAACCCTATATGGCGCTGAGGAAGTGGGCGGCGCAGTTCTACGACATTTCACCCACCAGCCCACCCGCCGACGTCGCGCCAAGCGCCGTGCCATCGACGTGAAGCCGGTACTCGCCGAGCTGGTGACGCCTGCACACACGGCGGTCGTCACACAGGAGGTACAGGGTGCCGTGATGGGGCCAAATGCCGGACTCGTCGTGCTGGCTGCCGAGGCCCGCCGCGAGGCGCTACCCAACATTGCCCGACTGCTCCCGATGGCGCGCGCCGCGGGTGTCCGGGTGGTGCACTGCCTGGTTCAGCGGCGTCCCGACGGACTCGGTTCGAACCACAACGCGCGACTCTTCGCAGGCGCAGGGAAGGGGGTCGACATCACGCCGGGTAGCGAAGGCGCCACCCTGTTGCCCGAAGCCGGCCCTGAGCCGTCCGACGTGGTCTTGTCCCGGTGGCACGGCGTCGGTCCGATGGGCGGCACCGACCTCGACGCGGTGCTGCGCAACCTCGGTGTGTCGACCATCATCCCGGTCGGCGTCTCACTGAACATCGCGATCCCCAACCTCGTCATGGACGCGGTGAACACGGGATACCGCGTGGTGCTGCCGCGGGATGCCGTCGCGGGGTACCCCGCCGAGTACGGTACGGCGATGATCGAGAACACCCTGTCACTGCTCGCCACGGTCACGACCACCGACGAACTGATCGCGGCGTGGCAGGCCTCGTGACGGACACTCGCGGCTTCCCCGAGCTGAAACCCGTTGAGGCACCACCGGAATTGGAGCGGTTCGCCACGGCGGTCCGTCGCCTGCAGGATCTCGCAGTCTCCACCAACCCCGATGGCGCGACGTGGACCGCCGCGTCCGAGCAGATCGAAGGCGTCTGCGCATCGCTCGAGGGCTTCGAGGTACCCGACGGCCAGGCCCCTGCCGGGCGCGCCATCGAACTGCCAGGACTGGGCCACCCCCTCATTCCCCCGTGGACGATCTCGGAGTTCGGCGAGGCCGGCGTCACGATGAAGGGCCACTTCAGTCGTTTTCACGTCGGCGGCAACATGGCGGTGCACGGCGGCGTCATCCCGCTGTTCTATGACTGGCACTTCGGCATGATCGTCTCCGCCGCAGGGCGCCCCATCAGCCGCACTGCCTACCTGCACGTCGACTACCGCGCAGTCACGCCGATCGACACACCGTTGATCAGCTGCGGCCGGATCGACCGCATCGAGGGCCGCAAGGCATTCATCACGGCGACCATGACCGATCCCGACGGCACCGTCTTGAGCGAAGCCAATGGCCTGATGATCAAGCTCCTCCCCCACCAGCCCTGAGACTGAGGAGAACCGCACAGATGGCCCAGCAGTTCACCGTTCCCGCCGTCCTCGATGCCGTCGCCGCCGAGATCGGTGATCGCGTCCTGCTCACCCAGAGTGACCGCCAGTTCAGCTATTCCGAAGTCGTCGAGCGGTCCAACCGGCTCGCCTCCTATCTGCACGCGCGCGGGCTGGGTTGCCACACCCCGCGAGACACCTTGGCCGGCCACGAGGTAGGGCAGGACATGGTGGGCATCTACGCCTACAACGGCAATGAGTTCGTCGAGGGACTCCTCGGCGCATTCCGCGCCAGGGTCGCGCCGTTCAACGTCAACTACCGCTATGTCAAGGACGAATTGCACTATCTGCTGGCTGATTCCGGCGCGACGGCGCTCATCTACCATGCCGCCTTCGCGCCAAGAGTCGCCGAGATACTGCCCAACCTTCCGAAACTGCGGGTGCTGATCCAGATCGCGGACGACTCGGGCAATGAACTCGTCTACGGCGCGGTCGACTACGAGACCGTCCTCGCCGCGAGTTCTCCGGAGCCCCCACCGGTGCAGCCCTCCCCCGACGACCTCTACGTGCTCTATACCGGTGGCACCACCGGGATGCCGAAGGGCGTGCTGTGGCGTCAGCACGACATCTTCATGACCTCGTTCGGTGGGAGGGAGCTCTACACGGGCAAGGCGGCCGCGTCCTACGCGGAGATCGCGGAGCGCGCGGCGGCCGGAGCGGGCACCAAGCTGATGGTGTTGCCGCCGTTGATCCACGGCGCCGCCCAGTGGGGCGTGATGACCGCGCTGACGACGGGCCAGTCGGTGGTATTCGCGTCCGTGGTCGACCATCTGGATGCCGACGAGGTGGTCGCGACGATCGAACGCGAACGGGTCATGGTGGTGACCGTGGTCGGCGACGCGATGGCCCGACCGCTCGCGGAGGCCATCGAACGCACGACTGCTGACGTCTCCTCGCTGGCGGTGGTGGCCAACGGTGGCGCCCTGTTGACCCCTACCACCAAGCAACGCCTCATCGATGCGAAGCCGGGCTTGGTCGTCGTCGACGGTGTCGGGTCGTCGGAGACTGGCGCCCAGATGGCCCACATGTCGGCCCCCGGTGCCGTCTCGACCGGCACGTTCAAGCCGGGAGCCGATACCTTCGTGGTGTCAGAAGACCTCAGCGGCATCCTCGAACCCGGTCACGACGGCATGGGCTGGCTTGCCCAGCGCGGGTTCGTTCCCCTTGGTTACAAAGGAGATCCAGCCAAGACGGCGGCGACGTTCCCGGTGATCGCCGGTGTGCGTTACGCCGTGCCGGGTGACCGCGCCCGCCATCTCGCCGACGATGCCATCGAACTCCTCGGCCGCGACTCGGTCACCATCAATTCCGGCGGCGAGAAGATCTTCGCCGAAGAAGTCGAGACGGCGATCGCGTCGCATCCGGCCGTCGTCGACGTCGTGGTGGCGAGCCGGCCAAGCGAACGTTGGGGCCAGGAGGTCGTCGCCGTGGTCGCGCTCGCCGAAGGCGTCGCACTCGGTCCCGATGAACTGATCGCCCACGCAGCAAAGTCCTTGGCGCGCTACAAGTTGCCCAAGGCGATCGTCTTCCGGACTGTCATCGAACGGAGCCCTGCCGGCAAGGCGGACTACCGGTGGGCCCGCGAGCAGGCAGGCGCCTAGTCCGCCTCCACCC
>NZ_JBOGDD010000283.1:0-35373 GCF_050701675.1 Mycobacterium sp.
GCCGGGGAGCGCCTGCACCTGAGGTGACTCCAGGGGCGAGGCCGCGTCGCCGAGCGGCGCCGCCGGGGCGGGAACGTCGGCCGGAGCGGGAAGATCGGCCGGTGCGGGAACCGGCACGGCCCTCGGCGGCAGGTGCACCGCCACCTCGCGCGGATCGACGACCTTCGGTGCGGGCGGAGCCGGCGGCGCGGGAGCAACGGGGTCGGGAAGCGGGCTGTTCAACGGCGGCGGCTGAACGCCAGCAGCCGGTTTGGGCGTCCCGACGACGATCCAGTTGCCGGAGACGTCCTGGACGAGGTGCGCCGTGTTGGTGGACGGAATCATGCCGAGATTGCGGGCCGCCTCGGCGAGTGCGGGCGCCGCCTGAGCCTCGAGCACGTCGCGTTCGAGGCCTTCCTTCTGTTGCAGCAGCGCCTGATTGACCTGGCGGGCGTGGCCAAGCTGGTAGGACCGCTCGGCGGCGGCGGTCGACAGCCACAGGGTGACCCCGAGCCCGACCCCGAGCGCCGCGATCACCAGGACGACGAATGGCACCCTGGTGACGAACCTGCGTGGGTCGAGCTCGATGGCCGCCAGCCTGACCAGCAGCCGCTCACGCAGTGGCGGACGAATTACCTTGGGAGCCTTGGCTTTCCGCGCCTTCGCCCGCGCCTTCGCCTGAGCGGCGTTCTTCGGCCTGATCGGGCCCTTGGTGGGCCGTGGCATTGGGCTGGTGTGCGGCGCTGAGCGCTGCGGGCGCTGCTCTCGGGTCGACCGCCGACCGCGCGGCGGCGCGTCGGCCGAACGGCGCTGGGCGGTCGCCTCGCGTGGCCCTCGCCGACGCTCGTCGCTGGCGCGCACCGGCTCTCGTCGCTTCGCCATCACGAACCTTCCCTTCTGACGACCTTCTCCAGGGCCCGCAGCCGTACCGATGCACTCCGCGGGTTGAGGTCGATCTCGGAATCCCCCGCCTTCTCGGCGCCACGCGTCAGCGACACGAAATACGGTTCGTGACCGGGAAGCTCGACGGGCAAGCCCGGCGGAGTGCGCGAGGCCGTCGCGGAGGCGAACTCGCCCTTGACGATCCGGTCCTCCAGCGACTGGTAGGCCATGACCACGATCCGGCCGCCCTCGCGCAGCGCGGCCAGCGCGGCGGGCACGGCAGAGCGCAGCGAGTCCAACTCGCCGTTGACGGCGGTGCGCAATGCCTGGAACGTGCGCTTGGCCGGGTGTCCCCCGGTCCGGCGGGCAGGTATGGGAATGACGTCGTAGAGCAGCTCAACCAGCTCGGAGGTGGTCGCCAACGGCTTGCGATTCCGTCGCCGGACGATCTCGCCTGCGATGCGGCTCGCGAAGCGCTCTTCACCGAACTCCTGCAGCACCCGTGTCAACGCCCTCTTGTCGTAGGTGTTGAGGATCTCGGCGGCCGTCAGGGGTGCGTCCTGATCCATCCGCATGTCAAGTGGTGCGTCCTTGGAGTAGGAGAAGCCGCGCTCGGCGCGGTCGAGTTGCATCGAGGAGACGCCGAGGTCGAACAGGATCCCATCGACGTCACCGACGCCGGAGCCGGTCCCGTCGTTGCGGTCTGCCCAGAATCCGTCATAGCGGGTCTGGACGAAGGTGACGCGGTCGCCGAACGGGGCCAACCGCTCGCCTGCGATCTGCAGAGCGGTGCGATCTCGGTCGAGGCCGATCAGATGCAGCCCGGGCAGCTCGGTGAGGAAGCGTTCGGCATGTCCGCCGGCGCCGAGGGTGGCGTCGACCAGCGTGGCGCCCGCACCTTCGGGGTGGCGCCGAGTCAGGGCGGGCTTCAGCAGTTCGACGCAGCGGTCGAGGAGCACGGGATCGTGCGGATGATCGTCAGGCATCGCAGCACCCTTGGGAAGTGTGGCCGCCCTTGCATCGAGGTCCCTGTCCGAGGTTGCGGACCTGGCGTTGGGGAAGTACGCCAGGGCCGGTTCGGGCAGAGGCCACCATGCAGGGGCAGCTGAACTAAATGATGTCGCGCAGGGTGTCATCGCTGGCCGCGGAGAAGTTCTCTTCGTGGGTCTGCTGATAGGCCTGCCAAGCTCGGGCGTCCCAGATCTCCAGGTATTCGATCGATCCGATCACCACGCACTCCTTGGAGAGGTCCGCGTACTGGCGGTGGTCGGCCGTCAACGTGATCCGGCCTTGCGCGTCCGGGTGCTGTTCGTCGGTTGCCGCCGCCAGGTACCTCAGGAATGCGCGAGCGTCCGGATTGCTCCGCGATGCCGCAGATGCCCGCTCTGCGAGCTTCTCGAATTCCGCTCGCGGGTAGACAGCCAGGCTGTGATCTTGACTCTTGGTGACCATCAACCCCCCTGCCAGTGCTTCGCGGAACTTGGCGGGCAGCGTGAGCCGCCCCTTGTCGTCGAGCTTGGGCGTGTAGGTGCCGAGAAACATCCCGCCACCTCCAGCTGCCCCGCTCACGGAACTCCGGTTGCTCCGTTGTCCGCCACATTACCCCACGATCCCCCACTTTGCTCCATCTGATGGCAACAGTTTGGGTGCATGCCCCACCACACGCCACTCATGAGGCATTTCCTGGCGCCGCGGAACCGACTGATACCCGAGTGCCGGCGCAAAACCGCAGCTGGGCAGTGTTCGAGGCCCGGGTGGGGGGTGGTGGGGCACCGAGACCGCCGCCTCCGCCTCAGCCGCCGACCACGGCGTGTCGGACGCAAAGAAAAGGGCAGCTCCCTGCGGAGCTGCCCTTGGGTCCTCTCAGACCCGGTGCCGGGTCAGGAGAACGCTCATTCCTCGAAACGACGGCGGAACCGTTCCTCCATGCGACTGGCGAACGAGTTGTTGCTCTTGGCGCGCTTCTGGCGCGCGGAGCCGGGTTCCTGGGCCGCGCCCTCGGGTCCACCCGGCACGCGCGGGCCCGTGATCGCAAACACCACGCCGCCGAACATGAGGATGAAGCCGAACACGCTGAGGATCGGAAAGCCGCTGATCTGAGTCGCGGGGAGCGCCACTCCACATATCAGGAGTGCCAGACCGACGAGGAAGACCACCGCTCCTTGGAGCCGGCGGCGCGCCGAGGGAGCCCGCAGACTGCCACCGCGCACGCTGGAGGCGAACTTGGGATCCTCGGCATAAAGTGCGCTCTCGATCTGGTCGAGCATGCGCTGCTCATGATCGGAGAGTGGCATCCGCGCCTCCCATGTGCGTCCCTGCTGCGTCCGCGAAGCCGCGGCCGTGCTGTCAAAATTCGTACTCCCGCGTTTGCGGGGGCACCTGAACACCATGATACGAGCTGAATCTGACCCGTACCACCTACTTCGAAGGTCGATTGTAGTTGGTGGCCCACCGGTGGCGAGATACTGCGTCGCTGACCGGATAATGACGTCGACTCGGACATCGCGCGAAGGGCACCAAAAAGTTTGGCCACGTTCCTCATCGACCTGTCACCCGTCGACATGCAACGGCGCCTCGGGGACGCACTCGGCATCTACGTCGATGCAATGCGATACCCCCGGGGCACCGAGGATCAGCGCGCCTCGATGTGGCTGGAGCACACCCGCAGGGCCGGGTGGACCGCGGTCGCGGCCGTTGAGGCGCCGGAGGGCTGCCAGGACGCAGTGGCGCTGAGCACCGCGCCGATGCTCGGCGTGGCCTACGGCTACTGCGGCGCACCGGATCAGTGGTGGCAGCAGCAGGTGATCCAGGGCCTGCAGCGGGGCGGGACGGACTCCTCGCGCATCTCCGAGCTGATGAACTCCTACTTCGAGCTCACGGAACTGCACATCCACCCCGCAGCGCAGGGCCGCGGGCTCGGCGAGGCTCTCGCCAGGCGCCTGCTGGCCGGACGTGACGAACCCCACGTGCTTCTCTCCACACCCGAGATCAACGGCGAGGCCAACCGGGCCTGGCGGCTGTACCGGCGCCTCGGGTTCACCGACGTCATCCGCGGCTACCACTTCGCAGGAGACCCAAGACCGTTCGCAATCCTCGGGCGGGAATTGCCGCTGTGACCGTGCGGGTCTGGCACCATGTCGAGGTGCCCAACCGCCGTAAGCGCCTGCTGGCCCTGGTTTTGCTGGCGCTGATCGCGCCCATGGTCGCCGGCTGCGTGCGGGTACGCGCCTCCATCACCGTCTCGCCCGACGACCGGGTGTCTGGCCAGATCATCGCGGCGGCCAAGGCGGCCAACCCCGACGACAAGGGCCCCCAGCTGCTCAACAGCCTGCCGTTCAGCGACAAGGTGTCGGTCTCCCCCTACTCGCGCGACGACTTCGTCGGGTCTCAGGCGGTGTTCTCGGACCTGACGTTCTCGGAGCTGCCGCAGTTGGCGAACATGAACCGCGATGCGGCTGGCGTCGACATCTCCTTGCGCCGGGCCGGCGACCTGGTGATCCTCGAGGGACGAGCCGACCTCACGTCGCTGAACGACCCCGACGCGGACGTGTCGCTGAACGTCGCCTTCCCCGGTGAGGTGACCTCCACCAATGGTGACCAGGTCTCCTCCGACGTGGTCCAGTGGACGCTCAAACCGGGGGTGGTGAGCACGATGAGCGCCCAGGCCCGCTTCACCGATCCCAGCGCGAGGTCGTTCACCGGAGCGGCGATCTGGCTGGGCCTCGCGGCGTTCGTGGTGGCGGCAATCATCGGAGGGGTCGCGTGGACCAGTCGCGACCGCAACCCGGTCATGGCAAACCCGCACGAACCGCGCTGACGCCTGCGCGGCCCTGGCTTGCTACACATCAGGTCACACGCTCTAGTCTGAAGGCAATCGTGCGTAGTGAAAGGGGCGCCCGCTGAGCGTGGATGCTGCCGCGGCACCGTCGGCCAGGGAACTGGCGGGCGCCGTCACCGAACAACTGCGGGCGTACCTCCTCGCGCGTCGGGCCGACGCCGCCTACATCGGCGACGACTACGCCGAGATGACCGCCGCCCTTGAGGAGTTCGTCCTGCGCGGTGGCAAACGGCTGCGACCACTGTTCGCGTACTGGGGCTGGCGCGCCGTCGCGCCGCGGGGTGAATCCGCGGGTGCCGACGTGCTGCTGCTCTTCGCCGCCCTTGAACTGCTGCACGCATGCGCCCTGGTTCACGACGACGTCATCGACGCCTCCGCCACCCGCCGCGGCCTTCCCACCGTGCACCGGCTCTTCGCCGACCGCCACCGAGAGAGAAACTGGCTCGGGTCATCCGAGCAGTTCGGCTTGTCGACCGCAATTCTGCTTGGTGACCTCTCGCTGGTCTGGGCGGACGACATCGTGACGTCGGTCGACCTGCCGCTGGACGCGCACCGCCGCGTGCAGCGAGTGTGGGCCGACATCCGGACCGAGGTTCTCGGCGGTCAGTTCCTGGACATCGTCGCCGAGGCCAGTGGCGCGGAGACGGTGGCGTCGGCGATGAACGTCAACACCTACAAGACCGCGTCGTACACGGTGTCGCGGCCACTGCAGCTCGGCGCCGCGGCGGCGGCCGACCGACCCGACGTGCAGGCCATCTTCGGTGACGTCGGCAACGGCCTCGGGGTGGCCTTCCAGCTGCGCGACGACGTGCTCGGCGTCTTCGGCGACCCCGCGGTCACCGGCAAGCCCTCTGGCGACGACCTGCGATCGGGCAAGCGCACCGTGCTGCTCGCCGAGGCCGTCGAACGGGCCGACAAGTCCGATCCCGCGGCGGCCAAGCTGTTACGCACGTCGATCGGCACCGGTCTCTCCGACGATCAGGTTCGGGAACTGCGCCAGGTGATCGAATCGGTTGGCGCACTCGGCGCCGTCGAGGACCACATCGAGTTCCTCACCGGCCAGGCTCTGGCACTGCTGGATGAGGCTCCCATCGACGTCAACGCAAAGGTGGGTCTGGCCGAGCTTGCCAGATTGGCGTCGAACCGGTCCGCCTAGGCCCATGACGACTCCGACCCCTTCCCCGATCGCCACGCGTCAGCCGAGAACCGGGCTCGGCCAACATTTTTCGCGCCTGACCGCTTTCGCCGCCTCCAGCGAGGGCAGGCCCGCCCTGCTGGGTTGCCTCGGCGCCGCGCTGATCACCGTCGGGGGGCTCGGGGCAGGCAGCACTCGACTCCACGACCCGGTGCTCGAGTCGTTGCAGCTGTCGTGGCTGCGGTTCGGCCATGGGCTGGTGGTCTCCTCGGTGCTGCTGTGGGGCGGAGTCGCCGTGATGTTGACGGCGTGGTTGTGGCTCGGCCGCCGCGTCGTCGACCGCACCGCGACCACCTACACGATGGTGGCGACCACGGGCTTCTGGCTGACCCCGCTGCTGCTGAGCGTGCCGGTGTTCAGTCGCGACACGTACTCCTATCTCGCGCAGGGCGCATTGCTGCGCGACGGGTTCGACCCGTACATCGTCGGCCCGATCGAGAACCCCAACCCCCTGCTCGACGACGTGAGCCCGATCTGGACGACCACCACCGCGCCGTACGGCCCGGTGTTCATCCTGGTGGCGAAGTTGGTGACGTTGTTGGTCGGCGACCACGTCATCGAAGGCACCATGCTGCTGCGGCTGTGCATGCTGCCGGGGCTGGTGATGCTGATCTGGGCGGCGCCCCGGATCGCGCGCCACGTGGGGGCGAACGGGCCTGCCGCACTGTGGATCTGCGTTCTCAATCCGCTGGTGATCATCCACCTGATGGGCGGCGTCCACAACGAGATGTTGATGGTCGGGCTGATGATGGCGGCCATCGCTCTGACCCTGGCGAACCGACCCGTCTGGGGTGTGGGGTTCATCGCCATCGCGGTCGCGGTGAAGGCCACGGCGGGTATCGCACTGCCCTTCATGGTGTGGATGTGGATGCACCGATTGAGGGACGGGCGCGGCCTCGGGCCGAGGCGTGCCTTCGCCTTCGCGACGGCGGCGTCGGCGCTCATCTTCGTCGTCGTGTTCGCGGTCGTGTCCGCACTGGCCGGGGTCGGCCTCGGCTGGCTCACCGCACTTGCGGGGTCGGTCAAGATCATCAACTGGCTCACGGTGCCCACCGCGATTGCGAACTTGACCAACGCGGTCGGCGGACTCTTCTTCCCCGTCAACTTCTATGCGGTTCTCGAAGTCACCCGAATCGCAGGCATCGCCATCATCGCCATCTCACTTCCGTTGCTGTGGTGGCGATTCCGCCGCGACGACCGGGACGCACTGACCGGAATCGCGCTCGCGATGCTGATCGTGGTGCTCTTCGTGCCCGCGGCGCTGCCCTGGTACTACACGTGGCCGCTGGCGGTGTTGTCGGCGCTGGCGCAAAGTCGGCAGGCGATCGCCGTGATCGCGGGCTTCTCGACGTGGATCATGGTGATCTTCAAACCCGATGGCTCGCACGGCATGTACTCCTGGCTACACGTCGCGCTGGCGACCGCGCTCGCGGTGGCCGCCTGGTATTCGCTGGTCAAGTCTCCCGAGGAGGCCGAGACGGCGCCGGCCACGCAGCCGTCCGCCCCATAGCGGTCAGTACGCCATCGCCTGGGCCCGACGAACCACCTCGCGGGCCTGGTGTGAGTGCAGCGCGTCCACCGGTCGCGCGTTGGACTGCGCGTCCGAGTCACCGTCGCGGCTGATGGTCAGCGAAGCGTCGGGGGTGAACAGCCAACGCACGATCTCGGTTTCGTGATAGCCGCCGTCGTGCAGGACGACCAGCAGACCCGAGAGGCTCTTGACGACGTGACCCTTGTCGTCGAAGAAGATCTTCGGCACCACCAGGACACCGTCGCGGCGCACGCCGATCAGGTGCTTCTGCCTGAGGTGCTGATGCACTTTGGTCACTGGGATGCCGAGGATCGACGCCACGGTGGGAAGGTCGTAGACGGCTTCGTCGGGGTCGAGGATGTCATCGGCAGCCGGAATGTTGCTCACCGGGCCGAGTCTAAGATGCACGCGTGGGTACCAGCCAGCGATCGGACCCGCTCGTCGGCATCGTGTTGGACGGGCGGTATCGTGTCGACGCCCTGATCGCCACCGGCGGCATGTCCGCGGTGTACCGGGGTCTCGACCTTCGGTTGGACCGGCCGGTGGCGTGCAAGATCATGGATTCTCGGTATGCGGGCGACCAGCAGTTCCTGACGCGGTTCCAGCGCGAGGCCCGCGCGGTCGCGCGATTGAAGGATCCCGGCCTGGTAGCCGTCTACGACCAAGGCATCGACGGACAGCACCCGTTCCTGGTCATGGAGCTCATCGAGGGCGGCACGCTGCGTGAACTTCTGCGGGAACGCGGCCCGATGCCACCCCATGCCGTCGCGGCGGTGCTGTCGCCGATCCTGGGCGGCCTGGCGGCTGCACACCGCGCCGGCCTGGTGCACCGCGACATCAAACCGGAGAACGTTCTGATCTCCGATGACGGCGAGGTGAAGATCGCGGACTTCGGATTGGTGCGCGCGGTCGCGGAGGCGAAGATCACGTCGACGAGTGTGATCCTCGGCACCGCCGCCTACCTTTCGCCCGAACAGGTGAGCACCGGCGACGCCGGCCCGGGCAGTGACGTCTACGGCGTCGGCATCCTCGCCTACGAATTGCTCACCGGCGCGGCGCCGTTCACGGGCGACAGCGCCCTTTCGGTGGCATACCAGCGGATGGACCACGACGTGCCGCCGCCGAGCGCTGCGATCACCGGGGTCCCACCGCAGTTCGACCAGTTCATCTCGCGCGCAACGCGGCGTGACCCCGAAGACCGCTACGCCGATGCCGCCGCGATGAGCGACGAACTGCACCGGATCGTCGACGAACTCGGGCTACCGCCGTTCCGGGTGCCCGCACCACGCAATTCCGCTCAGCACGTGGCGTCAGCAGAGTTTCACAGCCGACTCGTCCAGGATGACCACACCACCGCGGCCACTGCCCCGCCCGCACCGCCGCAGCCCATCCTGCCGCCGCGTCAGCACACCAGGGAGATGACCAAGGGGCCCGACGACTGGGAGATCCGTTCCGCGCCAGGCCAGTTCGCCGGCATCGACATCGACGAACTGGCGTGGGCCAGGCGACGCGGACGGCGCGTCGCGCTGTTCTGGCTGGTGGGCATTCTGACGCTCACCGGGCTGGCGGCCGCCGGAGCGTGGACTCTCGGCAGCAACCTCCAGGGACTGCTTTGAGTCAGTCCCGCAGCATCTCCGCGACCAGGAACGCCAACTCCAACGACTGCTGCGTGTTCAGCCGCGGGTCGCAGGCCGTCTCGTAGCGGCCGGACAGGTCGGAGTCCGAAATGTCCTGCGCCCCACCGAGACACTCCGTCACGTTCTCGCCGGTGATCTCGACGTGGATGCCGCCCGGGTGGGTGCCCAACCCGCGGTGCACCTCGAAGAAGCCCTGAACCTCGTCGACGATGCGGTCGAAGTGCCTGGTCTTGTACCCCGTCGACGACTCGTGGGTGTTGCCGTGCATCGGGTCGCACTGCCAGATCACCTGGTGTCCGGCGGCCTGCACCTTCTCGATGATCGGCGGGAGCAGATCGCGCACCTTGCCGTTGCCGAGCCTGCTGACCAGCGTCAGGCGCCCCGGTTCGTTGTGCGGATCGAGCCGCTCGACGTACTCGACGGCCAGCTCCGGTGTCATGTTCGGCCCGATCTTGACGCCGATCGGGTTGGCGATCACCTCGGCGAAGGCGACGTGGGCTCCGTCGAGCTGGCGGGTGCGGTCGCCGATCCAGACGTAGTGCGCGCTCAGGTCATAGAGCTTCGGCGTGCCGTCCTCGTGCGACAGCCGCAGCATCGCCCGCTCGTAGTCGAGCACCAGCGCCTCGTGACTGGCGTAGATGTCGGCGGTCTGCAGGTTGCGATCCTCGACCCCGCACGCGCTCATGAAGCGCAGGGCACGGTCGATCTCGGCAGCCAGCGCCTCGTAGCGCGCGCCTGCGGGCGACGTGCGGACGAACTCGCGGTTCCAGTCGTGCACCGACTCCAGCGAGGCCAGCCCCGAGGAGGTCAGCGCCCGCACCAGGTTCATGGCCGCGCTGGCGTTGGCGTACGCCCGGACCAGCCGGGAGGCGTCGTGGTCGCGGACCGAGGCGTCGGGTGCGAAGCCGTTGATCATGTCGCCGCGGTAGGACTTCAGGCCAAGCGCGTCGACGTCGGAGGAGCGCGGTTTGGCGTACTGCCCCGCGATACGGGCGACCTTCACCACCGGCATGCTGGCGCCGTAGGTCAGCACCACCGCCATCTGCAGCAGCGTGCGGATGTTGGCGCGGATGTGCGGCTCGGTGTTGTCCACGAACGTCTCCGCGCAGTCACCACCCTGCAGCAGGAACGCCTCGCCGCGCGCGACGTCGGCCAGGTGCCCCTTGAGCCGCTCGACCTCCGAGGGCACCGTTATCGGCGGCACGCTCTCCAGAACCGTCCGCATCGCCTTCGCCTGGTCGGCGGGCCAGCTGGGCTGTTGGGCTGCGGGCTTGGCCAGGGCGGCGTCGAGCCGCAGCCGCAGGTCGTCCGTCAGCGGCGGGAGGTCCGGCAGCTGGTCGATGGGTACGTCGACGGTCCAATTCACCCGTCTATGGTAACCGCGCGCAGAGGCGCGCTTTGCAACCCATACCCGCAGTTCAGGCGCGTGCGGCCCAGGCCCCGTCGTCGTCCTGTTCGTCTGGGTGATCGGCCGTCATCAGACGGAACCTGGTCAGGTTGTGCCTGGCGTCGACGAGCGCGTCGTGTGCGTCACGTGGGCGCGGGGGCATCCGTGGCGAGCCACGCTCCTCCCAGAACTGCCGCAACTCCCTGGTGAACCTGGGGATCGCGGGCGGCAGATCGGTCATCGGGCCCCACAGCTGACAGAGCACGACGTGGTCGTAGGCACCCACCCACGCCCACAGTTCGATGGTCTCGTCGCCGTCGATGTCGAAGAAGTCTTCGAGCTCCGAGCGGATCTGGCGCCGCGACTGCCACAGTTTCGACGCAGGCGACGGAAGTTTCGGCAGCACGTGCTTGCGTACCCATGCGCCGGCCCGGTCGGGGTCGAATTCCGTTGATATCGCGTAGTATTCGCGGCCATCCTCGGCGGCCACCCCGATCGAAATCAGCTCGATGGTGCGGCCGTTGTCGATGAACTCGGTGTCGTAGAAGTAGCGCATCAGGCGGCGTCCGTCGTTACTGGGGCAGGCATCGGAGCCGGGTGGATCTCCCGGTCGAGCTGCGCATCGACCTCGTGGTCGTCGGGAAAGTGCGGCTCGCCCGCGACGACGTGCTGGAGCCAGAGTTTGGCCTGGACGACGGGACGACGCAGTCGTCGTTCACGCTCGAGCGAGCGGTGCATTCTCCGCGGCCGGTTTCCATAGCGCCATCGCGCCCACGGCGCGTGCGGACGCGAGACTCGGATCGCACCGACGAACAGTAGCGGCGTGATGAACATCCCGATCAGGCCGGTCCACACCTTGCCCTTGAGCAGCACCACCACCGCGAGGGCCAGCGTGACCATGGCGATCCCGATCACGGCCCCGCGGGCCAGCAGCGTCTGGTCCGAGCGCCAGATGTCGACGTCGAAGAACGACAGCGGGTTGAATCCCAGGATCAGAAGTCCCGCAACCGCAACCGCGGCGAACACCGCGTCCACCGAAGTTCGGCCATCCTCGGACCAGTACACGTCCTGCAGGTGCAGGATCAAGGCGAACTCGTCGAGCACCAGCGCCGCGCCCATCCCGAAGAAGATTGCGGCTACCGTGAATTCGGGGACTCCGCCGTCGACGGCGAGCGTCACCATCGTCACCCCGGACACCATGACCAGGATCACACCGATCACCACGTGGTGGATGTGTACCGTGCCGTGCCCGATATTGCGTGGCTGCCACCACTTGGGCGGCGTGTCGTGGTCGGCGTTGTGCCGGATGTAGCGGACGATCGTGCGTGTCACCAGGAAAGTCAGCAGAAATGCGATCAGGCACCACGTCAGTGGCTGCCGACCCGGCGGGATCGCCAGATCGAGCCCGAAGTCGAACTTCCAATCGTCGAACACGGCCAAAACTTACGCCGACCTGCGCGCGTCGTGGACAGGATGGTCCCCGGCGCGCCGACGACGGCCGATAGTCTTGTCCTCGAGATGAGAATTCGGCAGTTGCCCGGCGGGGTGCGGTGGTCAACCGTGGCATGGCGGCTGTTTCAGCCGTTGACCATCGCAGCGGTGGTCTGGGCGGGCTGGCGACTTCTCGCCACCACGCCGTACCGCATCGACATCGACGTCTACCGGATGGGCGGTCGCGCCTGGCTCGACGGTACGTCGCTCTACAGCGACGGCGTCCTCTTCCACACGCTCGCGGGCCTTGGCCTCCCGTTCACCTACCCACCGTTGGCGGCCGCCGTCTTCGCCCCCTTCGCGTGGCTGTCGCTGAATGCGGCCAGCGCGACCATCACGGTGATCACCTTCGCCCTGCTACTCGTCACCACGGTGATCGTGCTGACCCGGCTTCGGGTGTGGGAGCAGTCTGCGGCGATCGCAGGCCCGGCGTGGCGCAGGCGCTGCTGGCTCGCGGCGGCGATCGTCGCACCCGCGGTGGTCTACCTGGAGCCGCTGCGGTCGAACTTCGAGTTCGGCCAGATCAACGTCGTCCTCATGACCCTGGTGATCGCCGACTGCGTACCGCGAAGGACGCCGTGGCCGCGGGGGCTTCTGCTCGGACTGGCCATCGCACTCAAGCTGACGCCCGCGGTCTTCCTGCTGTACCTGCTCCTTCGTCGTGACACCCGCGCCCTGTTGGTGAGCGTGGCGTCGGCCATCCTCGCGACGGCGCTCGGGTTCGTCGTGGCCGGGCGGGACTCGTGGGAGTACTGGACCGAGACGGTGCGCGACACCGACCGCATCGGCACTGCCACCTACCTCACCAACCAGAACATCGCAGGCACGCTCGCCCGCCTCGGCATCGGTGAGGCCCCGCGGTTCGTGATCTGGCTGGTCGCCTGCTTCGCCGTCCTGGGGCTGACCGTGTGGGCGGTTCGCCGCGTGCTGCGGCCAGACGCGCTCCGCGCAGGTGATCAGTCGGTGCTGGCGCTGGTGTGCGTCGCGATGTTCGGTCTCGTCGTGTCGCCGGTGTCATGGTCACACCATTGGGTGTGGGCACTTCCCGCCGTCCTCGTGACGGCCGTGCTCGCCTACCGGTACCGCAGCGTCGCCATGGGCATCATCAGTGCTGTCGGCATCGCATTGATGGTGCTGGCGCCGATCCATTTGATGACCGAGCACCGGGAGACCTCAGCGGCGCTGTGGCGCCAACTGCTCGGTGGCTCCTACGTGTGGTGGGCCATCGCGCTGATCGCCGTCGCGGGCGCGGTCACGCTGAGGGAGAGCGACGACACCCTACGAAGGGTCGACGCCACGCCGGCCCACGCGGTTACCTAGCCGGCGGCGGCAGTGGGAAACCGGGCCGGCGGGTTGCCGCCCGAGCCACCGTCGGCACTGCTCTTGACGTCGGCGGCGTACAGATCGACGTACTCCTGGTCGGCCAGTTGCATCAACTCGTACATCACCTCGTCGATGACGGCCCGTTCGATGAAGCGGTTGCCGGCCAGACCCTCGAAACGGGTGAAGTCCAAGGGCTTGCCGAAGCGAACCTCCACACGACCGAAGTGCCACATCTTGGACCCGGGCGGGTTGACGACATCGGTGCCCACCATCGCAACCGGGATGACCGGGACCCCGGTCTCCAGCGCGAGGCGCGCCAGGCCCGTCTTGCCCTTGTAGAGGCGACCGTCGGGCGAACGGGTGCCCTCGGGATACATGCCGAGCACCTTGCCCTCGCCGAGGATGCGCTCCGCGCTGGTGAGCGCACCCTGCGCGGCGTCGGCGTCGGTGCGGTCGATGGATACCTGACCGGCCGCGGTGTAGAACCACCGTTGGAACCAGCCCTTGAGGCCGGTGCCGGTGAAGTACTCGGCCTTCGCCAGGTAGGTGATCCGCCGGTTCACAGCCAGGCATAGGTAGAAACTGTCGGCGACAGCGAGGTGGTTACTGGCGAGGATGACCGCCCCAGAGCTCGGGACATGCTCCAGCCCTTGCACTTTCGGGCGGCCGAGCAATGACAGCAGCGGTCCCATGAAGATGTACTTGAACAGCCAATACCACATCGAGCCTCCCGCGGGGGGCACCCGGACGGCGCCTTGCGACAACTGTACCCAGTTGCGGCTCACTCCTCGACGGTGACGGGGATGTGCTGATAGTTGCCGGGTCCGGGTGGCGGCGGATCGCCGTCGGGTCGGGGTCCGGCGGGTCCGGACGGATCCGTGGGTGGCTCGGGTTCAGTCTGCCCCGTCTCGCCGGTGTCCATCGCGTCGGCCATCGCACGAACGACCGCCAGCAGAGCCACGCTGTGCTCGGCGATCACGGTCAGCAACGGGTGCTGCTCCCCCGTCACCAACGCTGCCAGCGCGCACACCGGGCACCACACCTGCTGGCATCTGCTCTCGCCGCCTGAGGTGGCACGCGCGGCGGCCAGCCTGACGGCGGGGTCGAGCCGATCCAGGATGGACTGCGCCAACTGCCGCAGCTCTGGAGCCACGTCTGAATGTCGCCGCCCAGCGGCTCCGGCGTCTGTGCGGAACTCACTCACGCCGGCCACACCTCCGGATTCGGTCGAAAACGCACCGTCAGTTCGCCACCGCGCAGTTGCGCGTCCACCACGATGCATCGCCGTAGTACGGAGGCCAACCGAACGCGGCGACGCGTGCCTCCGGCGCCGATGATCAGGTCGTCGTCGACCCTGCCAAGCGTCAACGCCCCAGGATCGACCTGCGGCAACTGTAGCCGCATCCGATACACCGCATCGAGCCCGGTTCCGGATTCCCGGTCGACCACGGGACGCACGGGCGCCGGGGGTGCCGACCCGTCGCGGCGCCGTGCGCTCTCGAGCAGCTCGGCGAGCGCCTTCGGGCCGATCGGCTCCCCGGCCAGGTGCGGGACGAGCACCAGTTTGACGTCGCCGATCGTCGCGTCGAGCTCGTCGAGGACGATCCGCTGCTCGACGATCCGCTCGGTGTACCAGTCGAACGCGGGATGTTCGGGCAGGTTCCGGTACTCGAACGAGTCGTCCTGCACCAGAATCTGATTCACGATCAGTTCGGCGACGGATACACCCATCAGGGCCAGGGAGCCCAGGGTGCGGGCCGCTTCGGACGCCACCACCCGCTCGGCGGTGAGCACCAGATGGGCGCTCACGCGGGAGGAGTCGGTGAGCAGCTCCCCGAGCCGATCGGTGGCCGCGGCCACCCGTTCCAGTAGCTCGACGATGCCTGTTGATCCGGCGTCGCCAGCGGCCAGGGAGAGCCTGCGGTGCCGTGGCCAGGCCCTTTCGAGGTAGAGGCCGAACGTGGCGGGCAGTGTGAGCATGCGCATGGCGTCTGCCGTCGACGCGCAGTCGACGACGACGTGATCCCATCGACCCGAGGCGGCGAGCTCGGCGACCTCGTCGAGACCGAGCACCTCCTGAATCCCTGGCAACGCCGAGAGTTCCTCTGGGGCAATGTTTCCGAGATCAGACTCCGGGAAGCGGCCGGCGACGACACCCGCCACCTGACGCCAGCGCTGCTCCAACAGCGCCAGCGTGTCGAGGGCAAGGGCGTCCAGCGAGCCTCCGGTCCCCGCGTCCGGTCCGGCATCGAGGTCGGCGAGCACCCTGGTCGGATTGCGCTCCCCCGTCGGGACCACGCTCACGCCAAGTACGTCACCCGTGGAATGGGCCTGGTCGGTGGACACGACGAGCACGCGCAGGCCGTTGCGCGCATCGCGCACCGCAGTGGCCGTCGCCAACGTGGACTTGCCTACCCCACCCTTGCCGACGAAGAGGCTGATCCTGGCGCTGGTGACCGCCGAAGGTCCGTCCGCCGCGCCACGCTCAGTCAGCCTCGACTCGTTTCTTGAGATCCTTCAGTGCCGTGTCGGTGAGCCTGCGTTCCGCCTTGCGCTTCAGGAGCCCGATCATCGGAATGACCAGGTCGACGGCCAGCTCGTAGGTGACGTCGGTACCAGAACCCTTGGGCGACAGAAGATATGCGCCGTTGAGTGCCTTGAGTAGCGAACTGGAGACCAGTGACCACCTCACCGAGGCGTGGTCGGGGGGCCAGGTGTAGGACAACACCATGGTGTCCTTGAGCACGGCGGCGTCCAGCACCAGTCGGGCCGTCTTCGGATACCCCTCGCCGTCGATCTCGAGGACCTCGGTCTCCTTGTACTCGGCGACCCAGTCCGGGTACGAGCCGATGTCGGCGATGACGTCCATCACCGTCGACGGGTCGGCGTCGATGAAGATCGTCTGCGCAGTCTTGTCCGCCACGTGTTCACTTCTCCGGGTCGCTAGTGCGCTAGTGGACTCGCGTCCTTCCGCTCAAAATGTACCCGCAAGGGGTCGGTCGCACGTCACGCCAGTCGGGACACCCCGACCGTGCGGGACTCCTCCAGTTTCTGCTTCACCTCGAAGGCCATCCGCTTGCCTGCCACCCTGCGGTGATGGTTGGCCTTGGCCAGGTTCATCCTGGCCAGCTCCCAGGCGGTCACCCCAGACGGCTCGGCGTGCAGGAAGTAGTGCAGGATCACGCCGTCGAACGAGGTCTCCAGCCAGATCTCCATGGTGCCCGCGAGCGCGCCGGTGACGGTCCAGCGCTGCCCAGCGGGCCCCCGGTCCTCGACCACGACCAGCCGCAGGTCGGGCCACCAACGTCGCCAACTGGCGGGATCGGCGATCGCCCTGCCCACGTCGGCCGGATCTGCGCAGACGAATGTCTCGTCGGCGACTTGAATACTGTTCATCGCTGCCTAGCTTCACACATGCGCCCCCGCGGCTCTTCGGCGGCCGACTAGGCTGAGACGGCGGATTTCCTCAGGTACCCCCCCGTCCGAAAGGGCCAAATCGTGCACGAGTTCAGTGTTCCCGCCTCCTTCACCGTCGGCGAGCACGACACCGTCGTCAGCTCGGTGTTCTCCCACGAGGCCGACGATCCAGACCACGTGATCGTCCAGCGCCTCGTCGATGGGTCATGGACGGACGTGACGTGCTCGAAGGTCGCGGACGAAGTTCGTTCGGCAGCTTTGGGTTTGATCGCCGAGGGCATCCAGCCCGGTGACCGGGTCGCGATCCTGTCCGCCACCCGCTACGAGTGGGCGATCCTCGACTTCGCGATTCTGTCCATCGGCGCCGTCACCGTCCCGATCTACGAGACCAGCTCGGCCGAGCAGGTGCGGTTCGTCCTTTCCGATTCGGGCGCAGTCGCTGCCTTCGCCGAGACCGACGAACACGCCAAGAAGATCGAGCAGCTCTCCGAAGAGCTGCCGGAGCTGCGTCTGGTCCTGCGCATCGACGGGACGGGTCCGTCGGCTCTCGACCAGCTCGCCGCCAAGGGCAAGGCCACCGACCCCGCGGAAGTCCAGGCCCGGCTGGAGGCCATCAAGTCGGCCGACGTCGCGACGCTCGTCTATACCTCCGGCACCACGGGTCGGCCCAAGGGTTGCCAGCTGACGCACTCGAACCTGCTGTACGAAATGCGCGGCGCCAAGGCGTGCTTCCCTGCCCTGCTGGACAAGGGCGAGAAGCTGCTGGTCTTCCTGCCGCTGGCCCACGTGCTGGCCCGCGCCATCACGATTGCGGCGTTCAGCAACAAGGTGACCCTGGGGTTCACCAGCGACGTCAAGAACCTGGTGCCCACGTTGGGGGTGTTCAAGCCGACGTTGGTGGTCTCCGTGCCGCGGGTCTTCGAGAAGGTCTACAACACCGCCGAGCAGAATGCCCACGATGGCGGCAAGGACAAGATCTTCGCCGCGGCAGCGAACACCGCGATCGAGTGGAGCCAGGCGCACGAGAAGGGCAAGCCCGGCCTGCTGCTCAACCTCAAGCACGCCCTGTTCGACCGACTGGTCTACGGCAAGCTGCGGGCGGCCCTCGGCGGCAATTGCCACGCCGCCATCTCCGGTGGCGCCCCGCTGGGCGCCCGGCTCGGGCACTTCTACCGGGGCGTCGGCCTCACCATCTACGAGGGCTACGGGCTGACCGAGACGAGCGCGGCGATCACCGTGAACCGGGTCGGCGACGTGAAGGTCGGATCGGTCGGAAAGCTGTTGCCGGGCAACAGTATGCGCATTGACAACGATACCGAGCTGCTGGTCTCTGGCGGGGTGGTTTTCAGCGGCTATTGGCGCAACGAGGCGGAGACCGAGGCGGTGTTCTCCAACGGCTGGTTCCACACGGGCGACCTCGGGGCGATCGACGAGAACGGTTTCCTGACCATCATCGGCCGCAAGAAGGAGATCATCGTGACCGCGGGCGGCAAGAACGTCGCCCCAGCACTGCTCGAGGACAGGCTGCGCGCGCACTCGCTGATCAGCCAGGCGATGGTCGTCGGTGACGCGCAACCGTTCATCGCCGCCCTGATCACGATCGACCCGGAGGCATTCCCCGGATGGAAGCAGCGCAACGGCAAGGACGCGTCGGCCACGGTGGGCGACCTTTCCGAGGATCCCGACCTGCTCGCCGAGGTCGATCTTGCGGTCAAGGATGCCAATCAGGCGGTGTCGCACGCGGAGTCGATCCGCAAGATCCGGATCTTGCCCGTCGACTTCACCGAGGACACGGGTGAACTGACGCCGACGATGAAGGTCAAGCGGAAGGTCGTCGCCGAGAAGTTCGGCAGCGACATCGACGCGCTGTACGCGAAGTCCGGGGACTAACCGGTCAGGAGTTTCGAGAGACGCTCCGCCTTGGTGCGCCACTGCCAGTTGTCGACGACCCAGTCGCGGCCCGCTGCGCCCATCGCCGCTGCGCGGTCCTGGTCGGCAAGGAGGTCTCCGACGGCAGCGGCGATCGCGCCGACGTCCCAGCCGTCGACCACCAACCCGGTCTCGCCGTCGAGAACCGATTCCGGTGCGCCACCGGACCGGCCCGCGATCACCGGCACACCCGTCGCCGATGCCTCGAGGTAGACGATGCCAAGTCCTTCGACGTCGAGCCCTGACCCGCGGGTACGGCACGGCATCGCAAAGACGTCGGCCATCGCGTGGTGCGCGGGCAGTTCGTCGGAAGGCACTCCGTCGGTGAAGATCACGTGCTCGGCGACGCCGAAACCGTGTGCGAGACGGCGCAATTTGTCCCGGTAGGGCCCACCGCCGACGATGACCAGCGCCGCTCCGTGGACACGCTGACGGATGGCGGGCAGTGCGCGGATCAGCATGTCCTGACCCTTGCGGGGCACCAGCCGGGACACGCAGACGACGACGGGACGGGCGCCAAGGCGGTAGCGGGCGCGCAACTCGGCCCTGGCCACCGGGTCGGGCTCGAAACGGTCGGTGTCGACACCGGGCGCCAGGTGCTCGAGCGCGGCGTCGGGCCCGAAGGCGGCAGCGAAGCGGCCGCGGGTGTACTGGCTGATGAAGGTCACGACATCGGTGTCGTTTCCGATGCGCCGCAACGCCGTTCGCGCCAGAGGAAGCATCGACCAGCCCACTTCGTGACCGTGTGTACTGGCGATCACCCGGCTCGCCCCGGCATCACGCGCCAGCGGGGAGAGCAGCGCCAGCGGGGCGGCGGCTCCGAACCACACCGTGTCGATGTCCCGGTCGGTGATGAGCTTGCGCATCCGCCGCGCCACCGTCGGTTCCGGAATCATCAGCGTCGTCGGGTGCCGCACCACCTCGAAACCGGTGGCGCTCGCCTGCCCGGCTTGTTTGGCTTGTTCATCGTAGTCGGCGTCACCCTTCCACTTCGGCGCATAGACCGTCAGGGTGTGCGTGCCAACCCGGGCCAGTTCGACGACCAGGTTCTCGAGGTAGGACTGGATGCCACCGCGGCGAGGCGGAAAATCGTTGGTCACCAGCAGGATTCGGGCCACTTACTGCCCGCTGAGCCAGGCACGCCACGCCGCCATCACCGCAGGGGTGTCCGCGCCGAGGGCACTCTTGATGGCGGTGCCCTGATCCGGGTGGCCGGGGCCGCACGCGGTGAGATACAGCCCCCGCAGCGTCTGGGCCCCGTAGCGACTGGCGACGAAACGACTGAACCACCACGCCCTGTCGTAGGCCAGCGACCGGACGGCACCCGGTGTGTCGAGGTCGGCGTCGGTGGGAAGCCGAGCGACTTCGGAGGCGCGTGCCGAGGCGGGAAACGGTGTCGGAGGCCTGCCGACGTAGTCTGCGACGCCCTCGGTGAGCCAGCGCGGCGCGTCGACCGCCGTATGCCCCCTTGCGGCGTAGTGAAAGAGCTCGTGGCGCAGAACGATTCGCAGCGACGCATCACTCATCGTGCTTGCACCTGGCGCGAAGACGATCCGCTGCGCCGTCGTCGCGGCGGCGATGTCGGAATCACCGGACGCGAGTGCCCGGAACTCCTCGTCGGTGCCGGTGAGCACGACGGAGATGTTACGGGGCCAGTCGTCGCCCCAGAACGACGTGACGGCGTCCGCGGCACCGTCGAGCTCGGACCATATCCGAGCCTCGAGGCCTGCCGTCTGGGCTCCCCCGAGCGCCACCAGTGAGACCGTGCGGCCGTCGGTCAGAGTCAGCGGATCCGTCGGCGTGGTCGGCACGTCGAGCGACGCATGGGTGGCGGCGGGCGGGGTTTGATCCGCCGGATGCGTCGCACCGAAGGGATGCGCGATCAGGACGATGGCGGCGGCGACCAGTTCGACGAGCAGCAGCAGGCCGAGACGCGGCCGCTCAGTAACGACGGACGTTGTGAATCGGCGCATTGTCCATCGGAGCGACGCGCACCGGTGTGCCGTATGTCGAGGCGTGCACCATCATGCCGTCACCGATGTAGATGCCCACGTGCGAGGCATCGGAGTAATAGGTGATGAGGTCGCCTGGCTGCATCTGGTCCCTGGACACCGGCTGACCGCCCTGCGCGAGAGCCTGGCTGGAGTGCGGCAGGTTGACGCCCGCCTGGCCGAAGGCCCACATGACGAGGCCGGAACAGTCGAACGCGCTCGGACCCGATGCGCCCCACGAGTACGGCGATCCGATCCGGGTCAGAGCTGCCTGAACGGCCATCATGCCTTCGGGCGCGCCACCGGGAACGACGGCTCCCTCGGGCGGCGTCAGCGCGGCCTCTGGCGGGGCCAGATCGCCGGGGGCGATGCCACCTGGCGCGGCAGCAAGCACTTCGGGTCCGTCGGCGGGCGGCGGAGCGTCAGGGGCGGCCACTGGCGGAGCCGGCGGCACCGTGGCCAAGGCTTCACGCTGGGCCGGGGTCAGCGCCGTGTACTGCGACTTGACGATGGCCATCTGCACTTGCAGTTTGCTTTGCTTTGATTGCAGGTCCGCGCGCACGGCCGCGGCCTGCTCGGCAGCCGTTTTCGCGTCGGCAGCCGACTTAGCGGACTCCACCTCGGCCCGGTTGGCCAGAACGCTGGAGCTCTTGAAGTTCTGCATCTGCACCGACATCTCGGTGGCCATCACCCGTTGCACGGCGAGTTGGTCGATGAGCCGCTGGGGCGAATCGGCGGTGAGCATCGCGTCGAGCCCGTCCGTGCGCCCACCCATGTACTGGGCGGCGGCAACTCTGTCGACGGAAGTCTGAAAGGTTGCCAGCTGGGCCTTGGCAGAATCTGTCGCTGCGAGGTCCGACGCATGCTTCTGGTCGGCCGTCCGCTGCGCTGCCAGCTTGGAATTGAGATCCAGCTCGGCGGTGTGCATTGCCTCGGTGGTCTGTTCGGCCTGCCGGGACAGCTCGTTGAGCTTTGCCATCGCATCGGCGGCGGGGTCGGCGTGCACTGTTCCCGCGACCACACCCCCGAACACCACTAGCCCTGCTATGGCACCAACTACCGGTCGCCGAAGACCACGTGCGCTTCGGTGCATAGCGTCAAACCTCAAGATTTCGCGTCCTCAACTGCCGTAAGCGAGCCGCTCGAACTGCGTTAGGTCTCAGACAGGTTACGAAACGGCATCGGGGTTGTCCAACAGAAGACGCAAATTTAACAGGCTCCGCGGGAATTTTTCGCTCGCCCCGCGATAAACGGGGTCGTTACGCGACCCCGTCGACGGTCTTCCGGTGAATCGGCACCAACCGTAGCCGAGGCGCCATGCCGGCGTCTGCGAGCACCTCCAGTGCACGGCGCTCATCTGCGAGCAAAGTGTCTGGCACGCCTAGCAAGACACTCACGACACAGTCCTTGCAGCCGTGTCCGCGCACCGCGCAGTCGTCGCAATCGATGTGGATGGTTCCCGCACCGGTTCCGGCGTCGAGCTCGGGCGGGTCTGTCGGGTCCGGCTCCATCTCTGCTCGAGTCATGGCCGCACTCCTCTCATTCGAGTCATGTGCGCACGCTAACGAGACCCCCCGACAAACGCCGACATCGGAATCACATCGATGTGAGTCGCTGTCGGCCCATGGGCCTACGGTCGGCCCATGAGCCAGCTGAGCTTCGGCGACCTCGACGCGGACCTCTTGGCAGATCTAGGCGGGCTGGCGGACGTCTCGCTACACGACACGACATTCGTCGTCGTCGATCTGGAGACCACCGGCGGCCGCGCAAGGGGTGACGAAAATGGCGACGGCTACGACTCCATCACCGAGATCGGCGCCGTCAAGGTGAGGGGTGGTCAGGTGCTCGGCGAGCTCGCCACGCTCGTTGATCCAGGTCGCCCCATCCCACCGCAGATCGTCGCACTGACGGGCATCACCACCGCCATGGTCTACGACGCCCCGACCATCGACGCCGTGCTTCCTGCGTTTCTGGAGTTCTCCCGCGGCGCGGTGCTGGTGGCCCACAATGCCGGCTTCGACGTGGGGTTCCTGCGCGCCGCCGCCGAACGCTGCCAGCTCCCGTGGCGGCGGCCCCCCGTCCTATGCACGGTGAAGCTGGCGCGCAGGGTTCTCACGCGCGACGAAGCGCCGAGCGTCAAGCTCTCGGCGCTCGCCCGGCTCTTCGGCGCGAGCACCACTCCGACGCACCGCGCGCTCGACGACGCACGAGCCACGGTCGACGTGTTGCACGCCCTCATCGCACGAGTCGGCAACCAGGACATCCACACCTACGCGGATCTGCGGTCGTACCTGCCCGACGTGACGCCTGCACAGCGGCGCAACCGCCACCTGGCCACCGGTCTTCCGCGACGCCCCGGCGTGTACCTGTTCCGCGGGCCCGCCGATGAGGTGCTCTACGTGGGTACCGCGGTCGACCTGCGGCGCCGCGTCGGCCAGTACTTCACCGGCGCGGACCCGCGCGCCCGCATGAAGGAGATGGCGTCGCTGACCACGCGCGTCGACCACGTCGAGTGCGCACACGAGCTGGAGGCGGGCGTCCGCGAGCTGAGGTTGCTCGCGGCCCACGCTCCCCCGTACAACCGGCGCTCGAAGTTTCCGCACCGGTGGTGGTGGGTGGCCCTGACCGATGAGGCCTTTCCGAGGTTCTCGGTGGTGCGGGCACCCAAGCACGACCTGGCCGTCGGGCCGTTCCGCGCCCGTACCGACGCCGCGGAGACCGCCGCGCTGCTGGCGCGCTTCACCGGAGTGCGGACGTGCACCGCACGTTTGGCGCGCTCGGCGCTCCACGGGCCGTCCTGCCCCCAGCACGAGCTGTCCCCGTGTCCGGCACTGCGCGACGTGACGGCAGCCGCCTACGCCGCCGCGCCAGCCAGGGCCGCCGAGCTCATCGCGGGCACGGCCGACTCGGCCCTCTCGGAGGCGGTCACTCACATCGGTCTGCTGGCCGCGCAAGGCAAGTACCAGACCGCCGCACGGCTGCGCGACCACACCGCGACCGCGATCGACACCATGTGGCGAGGCCAGCGTCTGCGCGCGCTGGTGGCGGTCGACGAGCTGGTGGCGGCCAGGCCGGACGGCGCGGGTGGCTGGCACCTAGCCGTCATCAGGAACGGCCAGCTCGCCGCTGCGGGCAACGCGCGACGCGGGGTCCCCCCGATGCCCGTCGTCGACGCGATTTGCAGTGCGGCACAATCGATTCTGCCGTCCGCGGCGCCACTCGGCGGCGCCCTCGTCGAGGAGACGGCGCTCATCGCGCGCTGGCTGACCCAGGCCGGCGTGCGCACCGTGCGCACCGAGACCGCCACGGGAATCGGCTATTGCACGCCCCTGGCGGCGGCAGGTCGACACGCCGCGTGGGCGGCGACGGCGCACTCCGCACGGATGGCGGCGGAGCAGTCCGAGAGATCAGGGCTTCTGAGTGAACCGCACCCAACGCGCGAGCAGTTGTTCGGCCGCCCCCGAATCGATCGCCTCAGTGGCCCGCGCGAGCCCGGCCTCCCACGCAGGCACCCATTTGGCGTCGCTGGATAACCCGGCATGCGCCACCATCGCACCCGCGGCGTTCAGGATCACCGCGTCGCGCACGGCGCCCTTGGCGCCCGTCAGCACCTCGCGGACGGAGGCGGCGTTCGCCTCGGCGTCACCGCCCGTCAGCTCGCTCAGCTCGGCGCGATCGAAGCCGAAGGCTCCCGGGTCGAACGTCAACCGTTCGACGGTGCCCGCCTGCACTCGCCAGATGGTGCTGGTCGTGGTGGTGGTCAGCTCGTCGAGGCCGTCGTCGCCGTGCACCACCAGCGCGCTGGAGCCGCGGGTCGCGAAAACACCGGCCATCACCTCGGCGAGGTCGCCCCACGCGCACCCGATCAGACCCGCTCGCGGCGCAGCCGGATTGGTCAGGGGTCCAAGCAGATTGAAGACCGTCGGTACGCCGATCTCTCGGCGTACGACCGAAGCGTGCCGGTACGACGGGTGGAACTCGGGCGCGAACGCGAAGCCGATACCGACCTCGGCGACGCTTCTCGCGACCTCGTCGGGACCGAGGTCGATGCGCACGCCGAGCGCCTCGAGCGTGTCGGCGCCGCCGGACAGCGACGACGCCGCCCGGTTGCCGTGCTTGACCACGGGGATGCCGACCGCCGCGACGACGATCGAGGCCATCGTGGAGAGGTTGACGGTGTTGGCCCCGTCACCGCCGGTCCCCACCACGTCGACCGTGTTGGTTCCGATCACGTCGGTGGGCACTCGCCGCGCGTGCAGCAGCATGGTGTCGGCGAGCTCCGTCACCTCGGCGGAGTTCGGGCCCTTCATCTTCATCGACACCGCAAACGCGGCGATCTGAGCCGGCGTGGCCACCCCGGTCATGATCTGATCCATTGCCCATGCCGCCTCACCGATCGCGAGCGCACGGCGAGTGGTCAGTCGGCCGAGAATCTCCGGCCAGGTCCTGGATTTTGGGGTCATCACGAAACTGATTATTACGAATCTTGCGACCCGGGTGGAGTTCAACAACTACAAAGCGTCATACTTCTTGACGTGACGAGTGCTGTAGGGACCTCGGGAACCGCGATCACGGCGCGCGTGCATTCGCTGAACCGACCGAACATGGTAAGTGTCGGCACCATAGTGTGGCTTTCCAGCGAGCTGATGTTCTTTGCTGGGCTGTTCGCCATGTACTTCACCGCACGGTCGCAGGCCGGCGGGGTCTGGCCGCCACCCCCCACCGAGCTGAACCTGGTTCAGGCCGTGCCGGTGACGCTGGTGCTCATCGCGTCGTCATTCACGTGCCAGATGGGCGTGTTCGCGGCCGAGCGCGGCGACGTCTTCGGCCTCCGCCGCTGGTATCTGCTCACCTTCTTCATGGGCGCGTTCTTCGTCGCCGGTCAGGGCTACGAGTACTACCACCTGGTCAGCCATGGAACCACCATTCCGGGCAGCGCCTACGGCTCGGTCTTCTACCTCGCCACCGGTTTCCACGGTCTCCACGTCATCGGCGGTCTGATCGCCTTCGTGTTCCTGCTGGCGCGCACGCGAATGAGCAAGTTCACCCCGGCGCAGGCCACCGCCGCGATCGTCGTGTCGTACTACTGGCACTTCGTCGACATCGTGTGGATCGCGCTCTTCGCCGTCATTTACTTCGTTCGATAGGGGCGGCCGATGACTTCCACGGACGGGCAGCCACTCACAAAGCGGATGAGAAGGGGTTCGATGACCAGCAAGTCTCGCCGTCGGCTACGCCGGCGTCTGTCGGGAGCACTCCTGCTTCTGACCGGACTTCTCGTCGCGGGTGGCATCGCGGCAACCCTGACACCCAAGCCGCAGGTGGCCGTCGCCGACGAGTCGAGCCTCGCGCTGCTACGCACCGGCAAGCAGCTCTTCGAGACCTCCTGCGTGACGTGCCACGGCGCGAACCTCCAGGGCGTGCCCGACCGCGGACCGAGCCTCATCGGCACCGGCGAGGCAGCAGTCTTCTTCCAGGTGGGCACGGGCCGCATGCCTGCCATGAGCGGCAACGCCCAAGCGCCGCAGAAGCCCCCGACCTTCGACGAGCACCAGATCGATGCGATCGGCGCCTACGTGCAGGCCAACGGTGGCGGCCCCGAGGTCCCCCGCGATGCCAACGGCGCCGTGGCGGAGGGCGACCTGATCGGTAACGACGTGGCTCGCGGCGGCGACCTGTTCCGGCTGAACTGCGCGTCGTGCCACAACTTCACCGGCAAGGGTGGCGCGCTGTCCTCCGGCAAGTACGCACCCTCACTCGAGGACGCCGAGCCCGCACAGATCTACACCGCGATGCTGACCGGGCCTCAGAACATGCCCAAGTTCTCGGACCGACAGCTGAGTCCGGAGGAGAAGCACGACATCGTCGCCTACGTCAGGCAGGCCACCTCGACCCCAGATCCCGGCGGCTACGGGCTCGGCGGCTTCGGGCCCGCGCCAGAGGGCATGGCGGCCTGGATCATCGGGATGGTTGCAGTGATCGGTGTGGCAATGTGGGTGGGATCGCGCGCATGAGTGACGACGTGTTCGACAAGCCGACCGAAGAACAGCTGGCCAAGATGTCGCGCGAGGAACTCGTCGCGCTCGGCGGCAGGATCGACGGCGTAGAGACCGTCTTCAAGGAAGAGCGTTGGCCCGTTCCGGGCACCAAGGCCGAGAAGCGGGCCGAGCGCGCGGTCGCGTACTGGCTTCTCTTCGGCGGCATCGCGGGCCTCGCACTGCTGGTCGTGTTCCTGTTCTGGCCGTGGGAGTACAAGCCCTACGGGTCCGAGGGTGAGCTCCTCTACAGCCTTGCCACCCCGCTGTACGGCTTGACGTTCGGACTCTCGATCCTGGCGATCGGGATCGGTGCGGTGCTCTTCCAGAAGAAGTTCATCCCCGAGGAGATCTCCATCCAGGACCGCCACGACGGCCCGTCCCCGGAGCTCGAGCGCAAGGCCACCGCGGCGAATCTCGTCGACGCGCTCGAAACCTCGACCATCAAGCGGCGCAAGTTGGTCGGCCTGTCGTTGGGCATCGGGCTCGGAGCCTTCGGGCTCGGCACGACGGTCGCGTTCGTCGGCGGACTCATCAAGAACCCTTGGAAGCCGGTCGTTCCGACCGCCGATGGCAAGAAGGCCGTCCTGTGGACATCGGGCTGGTCCCCACGCTTCCACGGCGAGACCATCTACATGGCGCGCGCCACCGGTCAGCCCGGTAGCTCACCGTTCGTCAAGATGCGCCCGGAGGACCTCGACGCGGGTGGCATGGAGACGGTCTTCCCTTGGCGCGAGTCCGATGGTGATGGAAGCACGGTCGAGTCTCACGAGTCGCTCACCGAAATCGCCATGGGCGTACGCAATCCGGTGATGCTCATCCGCATCCGGCCCGAGGACATGTCGCGCGTGGTCAAGCGCCAGGGCCAGGAGAGCTTCAACTTCGGCGACCTGTTCGCCTTCACCAAGGTGTGCTCGCACCTTGGTTGCCCCTCCTCGCTCTACGAGCAGCAGACCTACCGCATCCTCTGCCCCTGCCATCAGTCGCAGTTCGACGCGCTGCACTTCGCGAGACCCATCTTCGGCCCGGCGGCGCGCGCCTTGGCGCAACTTCCGGTGACGATCGACAAGGATGGGTATCTCGTCGCAAACGGAGACTTCATCGAACCAGTCGGACCGGCATTCTGGGAGCGAACGTCATGAGCCCAAAACTCGCTGACAAGGCAGCCGAACAAGGCGACGCGATCGATTCGCGTTACCACCCCTCCGCGGCGGTGCGCCGACAGCTCAACAAGGTCTTCCCGACGCACTGGTCGTTCCTTCTCGGTGAGATCGCGCTGTACAGCTTCATCGTGCTGCTGCTCACCGGTATCTACCTCACGCTGTTCTTCGATCCGTCGATGGCAGAGGTCACCTACCACGGCGTCTACCAGCCACTCAACGGCATCCAGATGTCGAAGGCCTACGCGTCGACCTTGGACATCACCTTCGAGGTCCGCGGCGGCTTGTTCGTTCGCCAGATCCACCACTGGGCCGCGCTACTGTTCGCCGCGTCGATCATGGTCCACTTGGCGCGCATCTTCTTCACCGGTGCATTCCGGCGCCCCCGCGAGGCCAACTGGGTGATCGGCTCGCTGCTGCTCATTCTGGCAATGTTCGAGGGGTATTTCGGTTACTCCCTGCCCGACGATCTGCTGTCGGGCACCGGTCTTCGGGCGGCGTTCTCGTCGATCACCCTTGGCATGCCGGTCATCGGCACCTGGCTGCACTGGGCGCTCTTCGGCGGCGACTTTCCTTGCGGCGGTCTCGGATACCAATGCTCCGCCAACGGCTACATCATCCCGCGGCTGTACTCCTTACACATCCTGTTGATTCCTGGAATCATGCTGGCGCTCATCGGCGTTCACCTGGCAATGGTGTGGTTCCAGAAGCACACCCAGTTCCCCGGCCCCGGACGCACCGAGCACAACGTCGTCGGCGTGCGGGTGATGCCGGTCTTCGCGGTGAAGTCCGGTGCGTTCTTCGCCATGACGGTCGGCATCCTGGGAATCATGGGCGGCGTGTTGCAGATCAACCCGATCTGGCAGCTGGGACCGTACAAACCGTCGCAGATCTCGGCGGGCAGCCAGCCCGACTTCTACATGATGTGGACTGACGGCCTCGCCCGCATGTGGCCGGCATGGGAGCTGTATCCGTTCGGGCACACCGTTCCTGCCGCGGTCGCCGTCGCGTTGATCATGGGATTGGTGTTCGTCCTCCTCACGATCTATCCGTTCCTCGAGAAGAAGATGTCCGGCGACGTCGCCCATCACAACCTTCTGCAGCGGCCGCGTGACGCTCCGGTCCGTACCGCGATCGGCTCCATGGCCATCGCGTTCTACATCGTGCTGACGTTCGCCTGCATGAACGACCTCATCGCGCTGAAGTTCCACGTGTCCCTGAACGCGACGACGTGGATCGGACGCATCGGCATGGTCGTCGTGCCAGCCATCGCCTACTACATCGCCTACCGGTGGGCCATCAGCCTGCAGCGCAGCGATCGCGCGGTGCTCGAGCACGGCATCGAGACGGGCATCCTCAAGCGGCTGCCGCACGGCGCCTACATCGAGCTGCACCAGCCGCTCGGCCCCGTCGACGATCACGGCCACCCGATTCCGCTGGAGTACCAGGGTGCCGCCCTGCCGAAGAAGATGAACAAGCTCGGCTCGGCAGGCGCACCAGGCATCGGCAACTTCCTGTACCCCGACCCCGAGTCGGAGCAGACGGCACTCGTCGAAGCCGCTCACGCGGCCGAGCGCAGGGCGATCGTCGCGCTCAAGGAGCGTCAGGGCGATGACGACACCAACGGCAACGGGTCGAACGGTCACCACTGACCGTTCGGCCTAACGGCGGGAAGCCCTGCGGCGGGAAGCGTTGCCCGTCAGGACTCGTCGAGCACGTCGTGTAACTGGCGGAGATAGAACCACATTGCGACGGGCATTGCCACGGCGATGACCGCGGCGACGCCGTACACGATCCACGCCGCGGTGTCGTGGCCGGAGGCCATCAGGTAGGTGGCTACCCCGATCCCCGTGGCGGCGGCACCCATCACACCTGCGATGCTCGCCGTGCAACGAAGCCAGATCTGGTCGACCGCGGCAGTTGGAAACCCGACGCGACTGGTGGCAGGCGGCGTCGCGGTGCGACGAAGCACCGGCGCCCCGAAGGGCTGCAACCGCTGCGACACCGACGGTGCGTCGACCGGACCGCCGGGGTGTCCCTGCGATGCGGGCCTGGCCGGGACGGTCGATGCCGTCTGCCGCGCCCGCACCAGAAGCGGGATCGCACCGACGATCACCGCGGCGGAGACGCCGATGACCGTGTACAGCAGCCAGGGGGTGTCTGAATCACCCGAGGCGACCGTATGCACCTGGGCAAGGTCGACAAGCGCGACGATGGCCGCCACTCCCGCACCAAGCGCAGCGAGCCAGAGCACGATGCTCGTGATGACGAGAATGCGGTCCACCTGATCGGGTGCCGCCGTGCTGAACCGCGAGCGCACGGTGGCACCGCCTTCCAAGTCGTGTGTCATCAGCAGCTGGTCTGCCAATCGTTGTTCTGTTGTGAGGCGATGGTCTGTCCGTCGCTAGTAGTTATCTGACAGTTCAACTTGCTCAACCGTAGGAGGCTGGACGCCTGCACCGAGCCGAACTCCGACATCGAGATCGGAGTCACCGTCAGCGACCACGGGATGTACACGTTCTGCTGGGTGCGCTGCCTGCCGGACGCGTCGGTATAGGTGACGGAGATCCGGTCCAGCGGCGCCTTCGTGCCCGTCACCGTGTACGTGATGAACCTGGGGCCCGCCGGCGCCGTCGTGGTCACCGGCGGCGCGCCGGTATCGGCGGGCGGCGGTGGCGGCTCCTCGGTTGGTGCCGGAGGCGGCGGAGGGGGTTCCGGCGTCACCGTCACCGTCTCGGGCGGAGGTGGCGGCGGTTCCTCGCTGGTCGGAGGTGGCGGCGGAGGTGGCGGGGGCGTCGTCGTCGTGATCTCGTCCTGGACCGGCGGCACGGAGGTCGTGGTGCTGGTCGCGGGAGTCGCGAGGGTTTCGCTATCGGTGCGGGTGACGAGCACTGCTACCGAGACGACCAGGGATATCGCGGCCACGATGGCGACCACCCCGACCACCCACGGCCACCGCGGTGGCGTCGCGTCGTCGCCGTCTGCATCGGCGGTGGAGTCGTAGGAGTCGTAGTCGTACAGCGCCGAGTCGGGTGGCACGTAGGGCGCACTGGTGAACTGCTCCGACTCGGGCGCGGAGTACGCCCGCGAGTAGATCTCCGTCTCGCCCGTCTTCGGCGTCTCCCGAGCCGGTTCGTCCGGTTTCGGAGAATCCGATTCTGGGGGATTCGGCCCGCTCATCTAAACGCCTGTCCTCTTCGACTGCCCGATCGGCGCGACGTCAGCGTCGGTGTCGTGACTGGTCGTGCCTCGGCAACCCTACCGAACGCCATGCCCGGACGGCTCTCGCGGCGCTCTACTTCAGCCAACTGAGGCCTTTATCGTGACCTTGCGGCTGCGTGGTCAGTGCTTCTCGGGGCCGACGTAGTACTCGAACACCAGACCGGCGGCAGAGGCGATCACTAATACGCCACCCGCGGCGATCAGCCACGGCAACCACATCGCCACCGCCACCGCGAGCACCGACGCCGACAGCGCAATCAACAGTGGCCACCAGCTGCCCGGGCTGTAGAAGCCCAATTCCCCCGCACCGTCGGCGATCTCGGCGTCCTCGTAGTCCTCGGGACGGGTGTCGAGACGCCTGGCGACGAATCGGAAGAAGGTGCCGATGATGAGCGACAAGCCGGTGGTGAGGACCAGCGCGGTGGTGCCCGCCCATTCGATGCCGCCGTAGGCGTAGATCGCGGTCAGCGCGCCGTAGCCGACGGCGCAGAGCGCGAAGAACGCGGTCAGGATTTCGAACAATCTCGCTTCGATGTGCATGAGGTGTCGTCCCCTACTTGCTCGCCTGCGGAACCTGTTCGCCGCGGCGCGATTCGAACGGATGCGTGGTCACTGCCAATTCCGGCAGGCCCACTGCCCCGAGCGCGTCCGCGTTGGTCCCGTTGGGATGGTCGATGCGGTACTGGAGATAGGCCTTGAAGACGTTCGGCTCCACGACGCGCACCTCGAAGTTCATCATCGAGTGGTACGTGCCGCACATCTCGGTGCAGCGCCCGACGAACGCACCCGTCTCCTGAATCTCGCTGACCTGGAAGACGTTGTCCGAGTTGTTGGCCTTCGGATCCGGCATCACGTCGCGCTTGAAGAGGAACTCCGGGACCCAGAAGCCGTGGATGACGTCGGCCGACGCGATCTGGAACTCGATGCGCTTGCCCTTGGGCAGCACCAGGATCGGAATCTCGTTGCTGGTTCCCGTGGTCTCGACCTTGTCGAAGTTCAGGTAGGTGCGATCCTCGGGGTTTAGCCCGTTGATCGGCCCGACGACTTCTTCACCGTGCGCATCGACGCCCTCGGGCTTGGACACCATGGCGTTCTTTCGCTGGGCGTCGGCGCCGTCGTAGGAGAGCGTGCCGTCCTTGAAGTCGATCTTCTGATAACCGAACTTCCAGTTCCACTGAAAGGCGGTGACGTCGATGACGACATCCGGGTTGGGGTCCTTGTGCAGCATCTTCTCCTGCACCACCACGGTGAAGTAGAAAAGCACCGAAATGATGAGGAACGGCACGACGGTCAACACCAGCTCGAGCGGCATGTTGTACCCGAACTGGCGCGGCAGCTCGGTGTCGGTCTTCTTCTTGCGGTGGAAGGCGCTGGTCCAGAAGATCAAGGCCCACACGATCACCCCGACGACGAGCGACGCGATGACGCAGCCGACCCACAGCTCCCTGTTGAGCTTGGCCTCTGGGGTGATGCCGCTTGGCCAACCGAGGCCGATTGCCTCCGACCAGCTGCAGCCGCTGAGCAGGAGCGCAGTCCCACCCAGAACCACAGACAACACCACCAACCGGAACCCGCGAGCGGTCACGTTGGTGCCTCCTAGAATTGGGTGAAACCAGGCGAATACTACGCAGCGTAGACCACACCCAAGGGCTGGAGCGAAGCGACCGGGGAATGTCGCCGGAGGGCAGAGCGAAGCGACCGGGGAATGTTCCAGGGTGCTGGTCTGGGCGCGACTGCTCGTTCGGCATACTGGCGCAGTGTGCGGACTGCTGGCCTACCTACGCGACCCGTCCGCCGACCCGGCCACGGAGCTGGTCGACGCGATGTCCGGGGCCGCTCATCTGATGCGTCACCGCGGCCCGGACGAGCCGGGGACCTGGGCCAATGACCCAGGCGAGCCCGCCATCGTGCTTGGCTTCAATCGTCTGTCGATCATCGACATCGCCCACAGTCACCAACCGCTGAGCTGGGGCCCGCCCGAGGAGCCCGGCCGCTACAAGCTGGTCTTCAACGGTGAGATCTACAACTACCTCGAATTGCGCGATGAGCTGTCGACGCGCCACGGCGCGGAGTTCGCCACCGACGGCGATGGCGAAGCGATCATCGCGGCCTATCACCACTGGGGCGTCGAGGCCCTCAATCGCCTGCGTGGCATGTTTGCCTTCGCACTGTGGGACACCAGAGAGCGGGAGTTGTTCTGCGCCCGCGACCCGTTCGGCATCAAGCCGTTGTTCATGGCCACCGGCCCCGGCGGCACCATCGTCGGCAGCGAGAAGAAGTGCCTGCTCGACCTGGCTCCGGTCGCGGGCATCGACCTCGGCATCGACGAACGCGCGGTGCAGCACTACACCGTGTTGCAGTACGTCCCCGAGCCGGAGACGTTGCACCGTGGCGTGCGCCGGCTGGAATCAGGCAGCTACGCCCGCATCCGGCCCGGCCGCATGCCGGAGGTCACGCGGTACTTCGTGCCACGGTTCGCCGCGGTGCCGTTCACCGCGGGCGACGAGCAGCGCCGCTACGACGAGATCACGGCGGTACTCGAGGATTCGGTCGCCAAGCACATGCGCGCCGACGTCACCGTCGGCGCCTTCCTGTCGGGAGGGATCGACTCGACGGCGATCGCGGCGCTGGCGATGCGGCACAACCCGCGGTTGATCACGTTCACGACCGGCTTCGAGCGTGAGGGCTTCTCGGAGGTCGACGTCGCGGTGGCGTCGGCCGAGGCGATCGGCGCGCGGCACGTCACCAAGGTGGTGAGCCAGGCCGAATTCGTCGAGGCGCTGCCCGAGATCGTCTGGTACCTCGACGAGCCCGTCGCCGATCCCGCCCTGGTGCCCTTGTTCTTCATCGCCCGCGAGGCGCGCAAGCACGTCAAGGTGGTGCTGTCCGGAGAGGGCGCCGACGAGCTCTTCGGTGGATACACGATCTACCGGGAACCGTTGTCGCTGAAGGCCTTCGACTACGTGCCGGGACCGCTGCGCCGGTCGCTGGGCCGGGCGTCGAGCCCGCTGCCCGATGGCATGCGGGGCAAGAGCCTGCTGCACCGCGGTTCGTTGACGCTGCAGGAGCGCTACTACGGCAACGCCCGCAGCTTCTCCGATGCGCAGTTGCGCGCGGTTCTTCCCGGCTTCCGGCCGGAGTGGACGCACACCGACGTGACCGCCGCCCTGTACGCCGAATCCGAAGGCTGGGATCCGGTGGCACGCATGCAGCACATCGACCTGTTCACCTGGCTGCGCGGCGACATCCTCGTCAAGGCCGACAAGATGACGATGGCGAACTCATTGGAACTGCGCGTGCCGTTCCTGGACCCCGAGGTGTTCGCCGTCGCGTCCAGGCTCCCGTTCGATCAGAAGATCACCAGGGCGACGACGAAGTACGCGCTGCGCAGGGCGCTCGAACCGATCGTTCCCGCCCACGTGCTCAATCGCGCCAAACTCGGCTTCCCCGTGCCGATTCGGCACTGGCTGCGGTCAGGCGAACTGCTCGACTGGGCGTATGCGACCGTCGCGGCCTCACAGACCGACGAGTTGATCGACCTCGCTGCGGTACGGCGGATGCTCGACGAACACCGGACCGGCGCGGCCGATCACAGTCGACGGTTGTGGACCGTGCTGATCTTCATGCTGTGGCACGCGATATTCGTCGGCCGCAGCGTGGTGCCGAACATCAGCGAACCGGCGTACCCGGTCCAGCTCTAGTTTCTAACTCAAGCCAGCGCCGCGGCGATCTCGGCGCCGGCATCCGCTCCGTAGGCATCCGAGATGCGGGTGATCGCCGCCGCCTTGTCCCACGTCCACTCCTGCGGTCCGGTCGCCTCCAACACCAGAACTGCGACGAGCGAGGCCAGCTGCGCGGAACGCTCCAGGCTCAAGCCCGCGGCGCGGCCGGTGAGGAAGCCGGCGCGGAACGCGTCACCGATACCCGTCGGATCGGCCTGATGGGTCTCGGGCACGACGTCCACGTGGATGGTGCTGCCGTCGGCCGATACGAGGTCGACGCCCTTGGGGCCGAGGGTCGTCACGCGCAGGCCGATCTGGCTCATCACCTCGGCCTCGGTCCAGCCCGACTTCTGCAGCAGCAGGTCCCACTCGTAATCGTTGGTGAACAGGTAGGTGGCGCCGTCGATGAGCTTGCGGATCTCCTCACCGGACAGCCTGGCGAGCTGTTGGGACGGATCGGCGGCGAAGGCGAGGCCCAGCGCGCGACATTCCTCGGTGTGAAGGAACATCGCGTCGGGATCATTGGCCCCGACGATCACCAAATCGATTGCGTCCGTGCGCGATACGACATCGGCGAGCTTGATGTTGCGCGACTCCGACATGGCACCCGGGTAGAACGAGGCGATCTGGGCCA
>NZ_JBOGDD010000284.1:0-11525 GCF_050701675.1 Mycobacterium sp.
CTGAAGGCCCGAGCATCTCAGTACTGCGTGGCGCCCTGGTCGATCGACATCGCGGTGGCGGTCACCAGCTTCGACTCGTCGCTCGCAAGCCAGAGCACCGCGTTGGCGATGTCCTCCGGTTCGGCCATCCAGACGGGCAGGAACGGCGTGTTCATGTGAGCCAATTGAGGGTTGGTCTCCATGGTCCGGCCGATGGCACCGATCATGTCGCCGGAGCCCATGTCGGAGTTGACCGCGCCGGGGTGCACGCTGTTCACCCGGATCGAGTGCCTGCCGAGTTCGGCGGCGAACGCCCGCGCCATACCGGTCACGGCGTGCTTGCTGGCGGTGTAGTGAATCATGAACGGCTGCAGTTTGATTCCCGCCGCCGAGCTGATCAGGATGATCGAGCCGCCGCGCCCGCCGTCGATGATCTTCTGGGCGCCTGCCATCACGGTGTTCCAGGTGCCCGTGACGTTGATGTCCATCACGTCCCGGAAGTCGGCAGGCGTGATCTCGTCCCACACCTGCGGGGCGGAGACGCCGGCGTTGGCGACGATGACGTCGAGGTGGCCAAGCTCGGCGACGCCTTCGCTCACGGCCTCACGGAGCCCGTCGTAGTCCCGCGTGTCCACTACCGAGGCGACGATCCGCCGGCCGGTGGCCTCCACCAGTCGGACGGTCTCGTCGAGTTGCTCGGGGCTCGCCGGGTCGTAGGGGACGCAGTCGGGGAGCTTGCCCGCGATGTCGACCGCGATCACGTCCGCCCCCTCGGCGGCCATCCGGACCGCGTGCGCGCGACCCTGCCCTCTTGCCGCCCCGGTGATGAACGCGACCTTGCCCTCGAGTCGACCCGTCATGCGTGCTCCTTCGTGGTGCCGTAGCGAGAATTGTGGTGGATCACGAAGATCGACTGTACGGGGGCCACCCGCGGTCCACGTCGGTGTAGCGGATGACACCGCGAATGTTGCGGCCCTCCAACATGTCCCGGTAGCCGTCGTTGATCTGCTCCAACGAGTACTCGCGGGTCACCATGTCGTCCAGATTGAGTTGGCCGAGCTTGTAGAGCGCCAGCAGCTCCGGAATGTCGAACTGCGGGTTTCCGCCGCCGAAGAGGCTGCCCCGCAAACTCTTCTGCAGCAACGTCAGGCCAGCCATGTTGAGGGTGGTTTCGGTGGCCAGCACGTTGCCCATGGCAGTGAGCACACACGTCCCCGCCTTGGCGGTGAGGCCCATCCAGGACTCCACCTCGCGGCCGTCGACACGACCGACCGTGACGATCACCTTGTGGCACATCCGGCCGTCGGTGGCGTCGGCGATCGCGCCCATCGCGCTCTTGACGTCGGGGTAGGCATGGGTGGCGCCGAACTTCATCGCCTGCTCGCGCTTCCATCCCACTGGGTCGATCGCGAACACCCTTCGTGCGCCGGCGATCAGGGCGCCCTGCAGGGCCGCGTTGCCGACTCCGCCGACCCCGATGACCGCCACGTCCTCACCCGGCTTCACTGCTGCGCTGCGCACCGCGGAGCCGTAGCCCGTCGTGACACCGCAGCCGACGAGGCACGCCACCTCGAACGGGATGTCGGGGTCGATCTTCACGACCGAGGTCTGATGCGCGACCACGAACGGCGAGAACGTACCAAGTAGCGACATCGCCACGACGTCTCTGCCGCCCGTCGTCACGCGGAAGGATCCATCCGCGACGGAGGCGCCCGCGAGAAGGCCCATCCCCAGGTCGCAGAGGTTGCGCAGACCGGTCTGGCACGGCACGCACTTGCCACACGCCGGAATGAACGACATGACGACGTGATCGCCCACCGCCAGATCCTCGACGTCGGGACCGACCTCGCTGATGACGCCAGCGCCCTCGTGGCCGCCGAGAATGGGGAACGCGGCCATCGGGATGTCCCCGGTCATCAGATGATGATCGGAGTGGCACAGCCCGGCAGTCTCCAACTGCACCTTCACCTCACCCCTGCGCGGCTCGCCGATCTCGATCTCCTCGATCGACCATGGCTGGTTGAAGTCCCAGACGAGCGCGCCCTTGGTCTTCATCGGTGTGCCTCCAATTCGTCTGCTTCGGTGAGCATTGCGCGCAATCGGCGGATGTCGACCTTGCCGGTGGATCCCCGCGGGACGTCATCGTCGGAGTCCAACAGCAGCCACACGGTGGGAGCCTTGAAGGAGCTCAGGAGGGTGCGGCTGATGCCGCGAAGCCATTCGACGGTGATGGTCGCGGTGTCGCAGACCACCGCAGCACCGACCCGGTCTCCCCGCTCGGACGGCACGTTCGTCACGAAGACGCCGTCGATTCCGTCGACGGACCGCAGGGCCTGCTCGACCTCACTGGGGTAGACGGTGGCACCGCTGACCTTGAACATGTCGTCGGACCGGCCGTGGTAGAACATGAAACCGTCGTCATCGAGGCGGCCGAGGTCGCCGGTGGGGTAGAAACCGTCGGCGGTGAAGACCTCCTCACGACTGCGCCCGCAGATTCCGCGCAGAGTGTGCGGGCCCCGAATCTGGATCATCCCGATTCTTCCCGCTTCCACCTGCCATCCGTCGTCGACGTCGACGATGCGAACCTCCATGCCCGAAAACGGCTGGCCGCAACTACCCCACGCCGACGCCGGCATGTCGGTGTCCGCGCGGTAGCCGCAGTACGGCCCGAACGCCTCGGTCATGCCGAAGAGTCTTGCGCGCGCGCCAGGGCGGGCGCGGAGCACCGGTGGCAGGAGTGCCTCGAGGCTTCCGGACTCCAAGGAGGACAGATCCACGTCCACTGAATCCGCTTGTCTTGCCAGCGCTTCGGCCTGGTCGGGCCAACCGCGGAACAGAGTGACGCGCTCCCGCTCCAGCAGCCGCAGCGTCGCCCGCGGTTGCGGCGATGGTTCGGTGACGAGTGTGGCGCCGGCCAGCAATACGGACAACACACCGCTGCCGAAGCCGCCGACCCAGAAGAACGGCATGGGAAGGTAGAGCCGGGTGTCGGCGTCGATGCAACGCGGCTCCAGGCTGGAGGCCACGGCACGAAGGGCGTTGCCGTGGGAGTGGATCACACCCTTCGGAGGTCCGCTGCTGCCCGAGGTGAACATGATGACCAGAGGGTCGCTGGGGGTGACGGCGGCCGTCATGGCATCGATCACGCGGGAAGCGCACTCTCCAGTGGCCATGCCGGCCAACGAGTCGCACGTCCACACGCGGCGCAGGGCCGGCAGTGTGGGGTGCTTGATCACCCCGTCGCGGACCTCGGGCAGGTCCAGCGCGGAGCCCAGTTCCTCGACGTACCGATGACCCCGGAACTCCTCGACCGCCACCAGGTACTCGACGGACGCGACCCGTAACTGCGCCAGGAGTTCCCGTGGCTGCAGCAGCGTGCTCAGCGGCACCAGCACGGCGCCGATGCGGGTCAACGCAAGCGCGATCTGGACCCACCGCACCCCGTTGGGCATGATCAATCCGACGCGGGTGCCCTTGAGGACCCCGGAGTTGACGAATCTCGAGGCGAGATCCCTGGTGGCGGACTCCATTTCGGCGTATCCGACCCGATCGATCGGGTCGATCACCATGGGCTTTTCTGCCTGCTCGTGCGCGTGCAGGCGCAGCAGGTGGTCGATGGTGTCAGACATCGAACAAGCCCCGAAGTCGGCGGGTGTCGACCTTGCCGCTGGAGAGCAGTGGAACGTCGGCGGCAGCGACGGCGATGATTCTGCGCGGGACCTTGTAGGCGGACAGCTGAGACGAGAGTGCGGCGCGCAGAGCGTCTTCGTCGAATCCCTCGCCGACGTTCACGACGATCGCCGCGCCGACCACTTCGCCGCGATCGGGGTCGGGGATGCCGATCACGTACGACACGGCGCCGCCCGTGACGGTGCAGACGGCCTTTTCGACCTCCGCGGGTGTGACGTTGGCGCCTGCGGTTTTGATCATGGCCCCGCGCCGCCCGATGAAGTACACGAACCCGTCCACGTCGAGGCACACCAGGTCGCCCGTGGCGAACCATCCGTCGGCGTCGAAGCACTCCTCGCGACTGCGGCGATGGTAGCGCTGCATCAGATGCGGACCGCGGATCCGGAGTTCACCCAGCGCACCTTCTTCGACTCCCACTTGCGTCTCCGGGTCGGCGACTTCGATCTCGAATCCGGGCGCCGGCTTACCGAAGGACCCGCGCCGCTCCTCGGCCTGGTCGGACTCGTCGGCGCTGATCAGGAGGGTGCTCCCCGCCTCGGTCATGCCCAGCATGTTGTGTCGCAGTTCGGGATCGGCGGGGCGTGCGTCCGCGGGCATGATCGGGTAGAGGTTGCCCCGCCGCATCGCCGACAGGTCGCGTCTGGCGAACGTGTCATGCCGAGCGAGATGTGCGACCGTCGCCGTGAAACCGTTTGCGATCGTGGGCCGTTCGGCTTCGAGGAGGTCGAGCGTCTCGGCGGGGTCCGTGGCGTTCGAGCACACCAGAGTGGATCCCGCGACGATCGTCGCGAACAGGCCGAAGGCCAGGCCACCTATCCAGAAGAACGGCGAGTTGCAGAACAGTCGGTCAGCTGCCGTCAGCCGACGGACCTCGTTGAGGTTCTCCTGGTGCCGCAGTAGCGACGAGTGAGTGTGCACGGCGCCCTTGGGCGCACCCGTCGACCCCGAGGTGTAGACGATGGCCAGGGGGTCAGAGCCGTCGACGTCGTCCTCCATCGCGCTCAGCAGCGCCGGGTCGACGGCGGCGGCGAGCCGCGCGACGTGCTCGAGGTCGAATGCCACGTGGCGTAATTGCGGTGCAGCGGGAGTGAACAGCGGCTGAGTCCCGTCGAACGACTCTTGATCGAAGGACTCGAGGCCGAGAGTCTCGCGGCACCGTCGCACGTAGTCGTGGGACCGGTAGGCCCGGGTGGCGAGCAGGATGGCGACGTCGGCATCCGACAGGTGCTCGCCGAGTTCGCGCGCCGTCGCGAAGGTGGTGAACGGGACCACCACGGCGCCGATCCGCGCGGCGGCAAGCATGGCGACGACGAACTCCTCGCCGTTCGGGTAGAGGAGCCCGACGTGGGTGCCCTTGCCTGCGCCGAGGGCGATCAAGCCACGTGCGATCACCGCCGAACGTCGTTCGGCACCGGCGTAATCGAGGCGCTCGGCGTCACACACCAGCAGCGGATGCGCCCCTCGGAGGTGACCCTGCCGGGTGATGAGCTCCGCCATGGTCGGGCGGTCAGGGAGCATGACACGTCTCCGGGGTGCCAACGGCCTCGGAGAAGTGGCGTCGTACCGCGGCGAGGTCCGCCTTGCCCGACGGTGTTCGCGGGATGTCGTCGACCACGGCGATGGCGGTGGGAATCTCGTACCGTGCCAGCCGCGTTCGCAGGAACTCCACCAGTTCCGCAGTGGTGGCCTCGGCCCGAAGCTCGACCATCGCGACCGGTGTCTCACCAAGGCGGTGGTCCGGGCACCCGACGACGGCCGCGCCCTGCACCGCGGGGTGGCTCTCCAGCGCGGTGCGCACGTCGTCGGGCAGCACCTTGAATCCACCGCGGATGATCGCCTGGTCGGCGCGGCCAAGGATCCACAGGAAGCCGTCGCCGTCGATGCGCGCCAGATCGGTGGTGCGGATCCAGTCGGCGCCGGGTCCGAACTGTCCCGGCTTCACTTCGAGGAGACCCGGTTCGTCGGGCTCCAGCGGATTGCCCCGATCGTCCACCACCCGAAGCCGTGCACCCAGACTGGCCCGGCCGACGCTGCCTCGTTTGGCCTGCCAGTACCTGTCGTGGTCGGCCAGCGTCCAGCCGGCCACCCCACCACCGAATTCGGTTGCGGCATAGGAGGTCAGGACCGGTATGCCGAACTTGTCGGTGAACGCGTCGGCGTCCTCGGCCGACAGCGGTGCGGTGCCCGACGTGACGGCTCGGATGCCTGCCAGGTCATCGCGGGTCAGCTCGGAGTGCAGCACGGCTCGCAGGGCGGCAGGGACCAGCGATACCGCCTTGGGCCGGTGGGTGCGCACCGCGTCGATCCAGCTCGCGAGTTCGAAGCGCGGCAGCAGGACGAAGGGGCGGGCTTCCGTGACGCACTGCAGCACCCGGAACACCCCGCCGATGTGCACGAGCGGTGCGTTGACGATCGCGACGCCGTATCGCGGTTCGCGTGGGGTGGTGGCCTTCTCGGAGTCCTCGCCAAGCACGCTGCGGGCGAGCATGTCGTAGGTGAGGTCGATCCGCTTCGGTGCTCCGGTGGTCCCGCTGGTCAGCATCCGCACGGCAACGCCGGGCCTGCGCTCACCAGCGGGGGGCACCGCAGCAGGGCTCGAGGTCGGCGGTTCGGTGAGGTCGGAGATCGTCAGCACCGTGGTGGCTTCCGAGGATTCGACCGACCTCGCCACGTCGTCCACAGTGCCGACGACGACTGGCAGACGCAATGCGGTGACCTCGGCGCGAATGCGATCGTCGCCGCGGGAAGGGTTGACCACCACGAGCGTCGCGTCGGCAAGCAGCACACCCAGAAGGGTGGCGACATGAGCGGGCGTGTTGCGCAGCAGAACTCCGACCTGTGCATGGGTTCCGCCACATTCCTCGGTGAGCGCTGCGATCCGACCCGCGTGCTGGGCCACCTCGCCCCACGTCCACCAGCGGCCGTCGTAGGAGATGGCGGGAGAATCCGGCGCCAACCCCAGCACGTCGGCGACCCGCTGCGCGAGGCGGTGGGCCATCACCGGATCCTCGGCTGTGGCGCTCTGCGGTTAGGATCGAGTTCGGCCTGGCCCAGCGGGTTTCCCAACCGGGTGTAGATGAGGTTCTGCTCCAACGCGGCACGGTAGGGCTTGTCCAGCGATTCCCAGATCGCCTTCACGGTGCCCTGCGTCGCCGAGGTCGGGTGGGCGGCGATCATCGTGGCGATCTCGGTGGCCCGCCGCCACAGCTCATCGACCGCGACCACCTCGGTCACCAATCCGATGCGCAATGCGGTCTGCGCGCCGACCCGTTCGTCATTGCCCACCAATGCCATTCGCAATGTGTCGCCGAGACCGACCCGACGCATCAGGCCGATCGGTTCCAGCGCCGAGACCAGCCCCGCACTGACGTGCGAATCGAAGAACGTGGCGTCGGTCGAGCAGATCACCACGTCGGACTCGTTGACGAAGTAGAACGCACCTGCGGTGCACATCCCCTGAACGGCGCACACCACCGGCTTCCACATCTTCTGCCACTTCGGGCTGAGGAGTTCACCGGGATCCTCGTGGTTCCAGACGTTTGCGGGCTGACCGTAGGAGGCCTTGACGTCGAGTCCGGCGCTGAACGCGCGATCGCCATTGGCGCGCAACACCACCGCATTGACGCGTTCGTCGTACTTGACGGCACGCCACACGCGGGCCATCTCTTCGCACATGGTCCGGTTGAAGGCGTTGAGCTGCTCCGGTCGGTTCAGAGTCACCGTGGCGACGTGACTGGTCTCGTCGACGTCGAGCAGGACGGTCTCGAATGGCGCCCCCACTAGCGACACTTCCAGACCGGTGCGCGCTTCTCGACGAACGCGCGCGGTCCCTCCAGCGCGTCCTCGGTTCGCAGCACGCGTTCGCGGAAGGTTTCGGCGAGGATCTCGCCCTCGTGCATTGGTAGGTCGAGTGTCTTGTGGATCGCCAACCGCGTGCCGCGGACCGCGAGCGGGGCATTGGAGTTGACGATGTCGGCGATCTCGTGCGCACGCTCGAGCAGCCGGTCGTGCTCGACGACCTCGGAGATCATGCCGAGGTCGTAGGCGCGCTGCGCGCTCATCCGTTCGTGCTTGCCCATCAACGACATTCGTAGCGCGACGTTCCGTGGCAGCACACGTGCCAGGCGCACCATCTCCCGTCCCGCGACCAGACCGATGCTGACGTGCGGATCGAAGAAGGTGGCCTTGTCGGACGCGATGACGATGTCGCCGGTGGTCACCCAGTCGAGTCCGGCGCCACAGCAGAGCCCGTTGATGGCCGCGAGCACTGGCTTGGCCATCCGGCGAAAGGGGGGAGTGCCCTCCTGCGGGGCCTCCCACTGCTCGTAGGTGGACAGGTAGGGGCGCTCGTTGAGCACCTTTCCATCGCCGGGGATCTCCTTGACGTCCGCGCCTGTGCAGAAGGCCCGGCCGGTGGCGGTGACGATGAGGATCCACACGTCGTCGTCGTTCTCGGCCGCGTCATAGGCGGTGCGCAGTTCGGTGATCATGTGCGGGCTGAGCGCGTTGAGGGCATTCGGGCGGTCGAGTGTGATGGTGGCCTTGTGGCGGTCGACGTCGTAGGTGATCGTGTCGAACGACATGTGAATTCCCTTCGGTCATCTGCCGTTGAAGTCCGGCGTGCGGTGCTCGCGGAACGCAGCCAGGCCTTCCTTGAAGTCCGTTGTGCGGCATGACAGTTCCAGGCTGTAGAGCTCCTGTGACATTGCCTGCTCCAGAGTGGCGTGCTGCCCCGCGCGGATGGATTGCTTGGCCAACCCGATGGCGACGGTCGGTCCGGACGCCAGACGGCCGAGCAGCTCTTCGCTCAGCCGGTCGAGTTCTGCGTCGTCGGCGGCTCGGTGGATCATGCCCCAGTCGGCGGCATCGGTCCCGCTGACCTTCTCGCCGAGCAGCAGCATGCGCTTCGCCCTGGCCAGACCCACCAGTCTTGGCAGAAGCCACGTCGAGCCGGAATCGGGGCTGAAACCCCGCTCGACGAACGGCTCCCAGAACACGGCCCCGTCGGCCGCGACGGTGAAGTCGGCTGCCAGGGCAAGATTGCATCCAAGACCCACCGCCCAGCCACGCACCGTGCACACCACCGGCAGGGCAATGGTGTGGACGAGTTCGACGACTCGGTTCGCGGTCATCGGGATCCGGCGAACCAGATCGCCGGTGCGGGGACGCATCCCCTGCGAGTTGGTGGCCACCCAGTCGGCGCCGGAACAGAAGTCATCGCCGGCACCACGAATGTGGATCGCCCGCAGTTCGTCGTCGGTAGTCGCGGCGGTCAGAGCCTCGACGAGCGTGTCGATCATGTTGTGGCTGAGTGAATTACGTCGATCGGGACGATTCAGCACCAGACGGAGCACGGTACCGTCGCGGGTCACCGTCACCGAGCCGTCCGCGGATGCACCTCCGAGGTCGTCGCCGCTGCCTTGGCTCACCCGTGGAACCGCCCTTCCGCTTCGTTACGGTTACCCATACAGTAGGCGCTACGATTGCTATCTTGTACAAGTTAGCAAGGAAAGCGCGCCGACGGAAGATCGGTGGTGGCGAGGGGGTGACGTGTGACCGAGGCGCCTCGGTTCGGCGAGAAGCCGCTGCCACGGACGGTCGCCGTCGCGGGCGCACTCCGGCGACTCACGGGCTTGCTGCTGGCCGTCGAGAACGATCATCCGACCATCGAGGCGATGCTGGGCCGGCTCGCCGAGTGGGAAACCGAATTGGCCGCGGCAGTGCCGCCGGACCACGCGCCGAGGATCGGTGACGACCCGGACGGGGTTCGCAGGCTCTACCTGGACCACGCCTTCGACGTCGGCGCCTACAACCCGTGCTTCCCCGAATACCGGTTCGATCGGATCACCACCGACACCGCATCCGGCAGCGTCACGTTTCCCGTGGTCTACGAGGGGCCGCCCGGGTTGGTGCACGGTGGATTCCTCGGGGTGTTCTTCGATTGCGTGACGCAGCACCACAACTGCGCGACGCGACTATCGGGCAAGACGCGGTCGCTGACCGTGAAGTACCGGCGGCCTACGCCCATCCTCACCGAACTGTCCTTCGACATCGAACGCACGGAAGGTGAGCGGGGGCTGACGTCGACGGCCCGACTTCACCTCGATGACGAGGTGTTGTGCGTCGGCATCGTGGAAACGGTGGCACTTCCTCCGGAGAAGCTGACCGGCGCCAGGTTCGGCGCGCGTCGGATCGAAGGACCGTGACGTGATCAACCACCGGATCCGCCAGCCGAGGGTCGCCGAGATCGTCGCGGCCCGGCTGCGCGACGACATCCTCTCCGGGCGGCTGAAGGAGGGTGACGTGCTCCCGGCGCAGGAGAGCCTGCTCGGTGAGTTCGGGGTGAGTCCGCCCGCGCTGCGCGAGGCGATCCACATCCTGGAGACCGACGGCCTGATCTCCGTTCGGCGCGGCAATGTCGGGGGAGCCGTCGTACACCTGCCCGCTGCGGAGCGGACCGCGCACATGATCGGCATGGTGTTGCAGTCGCGCGGTTCGACACCCGCCGACGTCAGCGGCGCGCTGATGTACCTGGAGCCGGTCTGCGCTGGCATGTGTGCGGCCCGCGAGGACCGGTTGACCGAAGTGGTACCCCACCTCGAAGCCGAGATCGACTTGCAGACCGAGCAGTTCGACGATGCCGCAAGGTACGTACCCAATGCCCGTCGGTTCCACGAGGCGCTGGTGTCCCGATGCGGCAACGAACCGATGATCCTGCTGATCGGATCGCTTGAGCTGATCTGGTCGGCACACGAGTCCGCGGTGTGGAGCGATGAGTCGACCGACGCGATGGACGCGCCCATGAAACCGGCCACCATGCGCGCCGCGCTGCGTGATCACCGCAACCTCGTCGACGCGATTCGGGACGGCAGCCGAGCGCGGGCGGTTCGGCTGGCCCAGGATCACCTCGCTGCGGCGCGGCGCAACACTCTCGCCTTCGGCATGGACAAGACCATTGAGGCGAAGCTGATCTCGGGCTCCGATCATCTGCACCTCACCGACAAGGAGTCCCACTGATGACGACCCATGACGATCGCGTCCTGCTCGAGCTGGATTCCGACCGGCGAATCGCCACCATCACCCTCAACAACCCGAAACAGCGAAATTCCTACGACGCGACGATGCGAGACGCCGTCGCCCGCCATCTCGACGCCGTCGCCGAGGACGACGACATCACGGTGGTGCTGTTGCGGGGCGCCGAGGGCGTCTTCTCGACCGGTGCCGACATGAACAACGCGTACGGCTGGTATGGCGAGCGTGACGGCAAGGACGGTGACGCACCGAAGAAGAGCCGTCCGAGCCAGCGCAGACGACTTACGGTGGACCGCAAGTCATTCGGCTTCTACCACAACCTGATGGGGTTCCCGAAGGTCACGGTGGGGGAGATCAGCGGCTACGCACTCGGTGGTGGGTTCGAGATGGCGCTGATGACCGACATCTCCGTGGTCGCGCGCGACACCAGGATCGGCATGCCTGCGACGCGATTCCTCGGCCCCGCATTGGGCAGCCTGCACCTGTTCTTCCACCGGCTCGGCCCGGTGCTGGCCCGGCGGATGCTGCTCACCGGCGACATCATCGAGGCCGGGGTGATCGAACACCTCGGTGTCTTCACCGAGACCTGCGAACCCGCCGCGGTGACGGGGCGGGCCCGCTACTGGGCCGAGAAGGCGGCGAAGATGCCCGCCGACGGGGTCGTCATCGCGAAAGAGGCCTTCCGCATGGTCGAGCAGAGTCAGGCCTACCAGGGCGAGGAAGTGGCCAGTTACCTGTTCCACGCCTACGGCACCAACCTGCAGTTCGCAGAGGGTGAGTTCAACTTCGTCAAGACGCGAGCGCAGCACGGCACCAAGGAGGCG
>NZ_JBOGDD010000285.1:0-2243 GCF_050701675.1 Mycobacterium sp.
ACCTGGTGCAATGCCCATAACATCCGCATGACCCGGTCCCGGCCCCACCACTCCAACGACAACCCGTTCGTGGAGCAGAAAAACGAGGCCGTCGTCCGCCGCTCGGCGTTCAACTACCGCTACGACACCGATGCTGAATTGGGGCTCCTGAACGAGCTCTGGCCGCTGGTGAACCTGCGCAAAAACCTGTTCCTGCCCACCAAGAAAGTCACCGGATATCACCTGAGCCGCAAGGGGAAGTCAGTGCGCAGCTACGACGACCCGCGGACCCCGGCAGACCGGATCAAGGACACCGGGATCATGCTCGAACCCCAACGTCACTACCTGGACGAGCTCTACGCCAGTCTGGACCTGGCCGGCCTGACGAACCGGATCAACGAGATCCAGCAGCGACTCATCCGGCTGGCCGCCGCCAAGACCTACTCCCAAGCACCCCACGCAGCATGAGACTTTCGCGAGCACAATAGATGAGGCACGCAGGAATCATTTGGCGAGCATCTTGACATGAGGCACCACGGCCCCAGTCGGCCGAGTGGCCGAGGCCCCGCCGGACCGCGTCCGTTGGCCGGGATTCAGTGACCGTTTTCCGCAGCATCTGAGTCCCGCGCAGCAGTTTCGCCCATATCCAGGCGGGCCAGATCGTTCATGTCGTCGGCGGTCAGGGTGAAATCGAACGCAGAGATGTTCTCTCTCAACCAGACGGGGTCCGAAGCCTGCGGGATGGGCACCAGGTCCTGCTGAATGTGCCATCGCAGCAGGACCTGGGCAGGTGACCTGTTCAGACGGTCGGCGATGGCCACCACAAGGGGGTTCGCACGCAGTCCGGATTCACGGCCGATCGGGCTCCAGGATTGGGTGAGGATTCCCAGCTCCCGGTGGACCGCACGCGGTTGTGTGCGCGCCAGAGCAGGACTTAGCTGAATCTGGTTGACGTCCGGAACGACTCCGGTCGCTTCGATGATTTTCCTCAGGTGGGCCGGCTTGAAGTTGGAGACGCCGATGGCCTTGACGGCGCCTTCCTCTAACAGGGTTACAAGGCCTTTCCATGCCTCCGCATACGCGCCAAGCGCCGGCACCGGCCAATGGCACATGAACATGTCCAGATAGTCGACCCTAAGCTTCCGCAGGCTTTCGTCGTACGCCCGACGGACGCCGTCGACGCTGTGGGACTCCTTGTTGAACTTGCTGGAAATAAAGAGTTCCGCCCGCGGGACGCCGGCGGTTCTGATGCCGCGGCCCACGGCTTCTTCGTTGCGGTATTGAACGGCCGTGTCGACCAGCCTGTAGCCGGTCTGCACGGCACAGCGGACGGCTTGCTCGCATTCGGCGTCCAGCATCGGCCATGTTCCGAGGCCGATCCGCGGCATACTGTGTCCGTTCAGCAAGGGCAGCCTTGAGGTCGCACCTGGTCTCGGAGCCGTACTCGTTTCATTTATCATCGGAGGGCCTCGTCTTTCGGATCTGTCGATAGTTTGCTAAACGGCTGAAGCCTCAGCTCTTTATGTTTGGGCCATCACGGGTGCGGTCAGCTCAAGGTAGGCGTTTGCCTCCTGCAAGCCAACGCCGCCGCCACACTTGTTGTCGATGTCGAACAGACTGGCCAGATGCGGCAGCTCGGCACGGTCGCCGTAATCCAGCAAGTGAAGCACAACGCATAACTGCTGTCCAGATGTTAATTCCGTTCAGCAGAGAACTGGCGAGATCTGCCGGTGTGGCAGTGGTAGCCGCCCGCCCAGCGCCGTCTGGCCTGTAATCCTCGCCAGTGGGGGCCATTAAACGCATCGCCATGAGATAGCTTCGGATAGGGCCAAGCCTCCCGGAGACCGCCTCCCTTTTGAAGAAGAGCGACCCGGGCCATGTCGAGGCGTTGGCCCGGGCTTTGTCCGTGCTGAAGGCCTATCAGCAGCCAGGACAGGCCATTGTCGGTCTCGGATGTTGCCGAGTTCGTCGGGATCGCCAGGACCGCGGCGGGGCGATTCATCCTCACCCTGGAATACCTGGGTTATCTGTCCTACGACGCCAGTGGCTATTCCTTGCGGCTAGCAGTGCTGGAGATCGGGGATGCCTATCTGCTGAGCCATAAGCTGCTGGCGGTGGCCCATCCGCACCTTGAGCAATGATCATAACCTGTGGATCCCGGGCGGGCGTGCCTTCCCGGAAGATGATCTGCAAGGAATCCGAATTCTGATCAAGACCAGCGTTGGCGCGCTGGCGGGAAGGCACGCCCGTGCTCACGGTAGTAG
>NZ_JBOGDD010000286.1:0-10671 GCF_050701675.1 Mycobacterium sp.
AAGCACATCTCGCTGCGGAACCTGACCGTGCCGACACTCGTCATCGGCAGCCGCTACGACCGCCTGCTGCCCATCGGCGCATCCCGCCGGATCGCCGCCGACGCGCCGAACGTGGTGTCCTTCGTCGAGATGGCCTGCGGTCACTGCGCCATCCTGGAACAGCCCGACGAGGTGAATCGGGAGCTGCGTGCCTTGGCCGAGTCGGTGCGGGAGAAGCGGCGGATCAGCTCGTAGGGGTGAGGTAGGCGGCAACCTCGCCCGCCGCGCGTTGCCCCGACCGGACCGCGCCGTCGAGGAAGCCCGTCCATTGGTCGGCGGTCTCGGTTCCTGCCCAGAAGATGCCGTCCACCGGTCGTCGTAACAGGTGCCCGTAGGTGGTCCAGGACCCGGTGGGTACCGCCGCAGTCGGACCGCCCGGGGCGAACTGCTCTGCGCTCCAACGGTGGTCGACGTAGTCGATGGGATGCCGGGCGTCATCGCCGAACAGGGTCGCGAAGCATTCCAGCACGCGTGCGCGCCGCTCACCGGGTTCGAGCAAGTCGAACTTCCGTGAGTCGGCGAACCCGAGCAGGATGCCGGGGCCTTCGTCGGATCTCGAGTCGCCGGGGCTGACGTCGAACGTGATGAACACGGGCCCCTCGTCGGAGAGTGCCTCGCCCGATTGCCCTTCGGCACGCCAGAACGGCGTCGCGTAGGCGGCGTAGGCCTTGCTGAGATTGCCCTGTGGCCAATGCGCCGCGAGTTCGGCGTACCCGTCGGGCAGTCCTGGCTCGAAGGTGATCGACCCGCGGTGCTCGGGTGGGACGGCGACGACGACGGCGCGTGCCTCACGCCTGCCGACGGTCGTGTGCACGACAACGCCGTCGGCAACGCGTTCGATGCGTTCGACCACCTGGTCGATCTGCACGCGATCGCCGAGGTCCTCGGCCATCCGCACCGCGATCTGCTGAGTGCCCGCGGGAAAGCGGTCCTGCTGGGCGCCGCCCTCGACGTCGAGCATGGGGCCGATTCCGCCTGCGGCCTTGATGTAACGCACGGCGTGCAACATCGACACCTCGTCGGGCTCGCAGCCCCACGTGACCCGCGCCATGATGGCCATCAGATCTCTGGTGCTCTTACCCGCGTGCACCGATCGCAGCCAGCGTTCCATCGTCTGCTGGTCCAGCCGGTCGGCGATCGGGGCCGTCCACGGCTCGCTCAGCGAGATCTGTCTGCTGAGCCGCTCGAACCGCCACTGGATGCGCGAAACATCAAGCAGCTCAAGGATGGACAGCTTCGGGATGGTGCTTCGATAGGACCGGACCCGGCCGCGCCAGCGAATCAGGTTCTTGCCACGGTTGTAGGTGGGCACCGTCGGGCAGCCGAGCTCGGCGGCCAGCTTGAGCACCTCGGTCTGCGTCGGCCCGACGAACGTGCCGCCGAGGTCTACCGGGATGCCCGCGACGGTGGTCGTGTAGGACCGGCCGCCGACGCGGTCACGGCCTTCGAGCACGACGACGTCGTAACCGAGTCCGGTCAGACTGCGCGCGGCGGTCAGTCCGGCGAACCCGGCGCCCACGACCACGACGTCGGGGCCGACTGGGATGGTCATTTGACTAGGCTCTCACGCGTGAAGGTCATGACAGCGCTGTTCGGGCCGACGGATGCGATCGAACGGGCGCACGCGTTGCGCGAGGCGGGCGCCACCGGGGTGTTCACCTTCGAGGGTCCCCACGACGTGTTCGCGCCGTTGACGCTCGCCTCGACCGTCGGCGGGCTCGACCTCATGACCAACGTTGCGATCGCCTTCCCGCGCAATCCGATTCACCTCGCGCATCAGGCGATCGATCACCAACTGCTCGCCGACGGGCGGTTCATCCTCGGCCTCGGCACCCAGATCCGCACCCAGATCGAGAAGCGGTTCGGCGCCGACTTCGACAAACCCGTCGCCAGGATGACCGAGCTGATCGGCGCGATGCGCGCGATCTTCGCCTCGTGGACCACCGGCGAGCGGCTGACCTTCCACGGTGAGTTCTACCGGCACACCCTGATGACCCCGAACTTCACGCCGAAGGACATCCCCCACGGGCCGCCGCCGATCTACGTCGGTGCGCTTGGCCCGAGGCTCACCCGGGCGGTCGCCGAGGTCGCCGACGGACTGCTCGTGATGCCGTTCGGCTCGAAGCGCTTCCTGCACGACGTCACCATGGCGAAGGTTGCCGACGGTCTGACCGCCTCGGGCCGCACTCGCGACGAATTCGCGGTGGTCCCCGAGATCATCGTCTCGATCAGCGACGAGGACCCCACCCACGCGTCCACCCGTCAACTCCTCGCGTTCTACGGGTCGACGCCGGCGTACCGCCCGGTGCTCGAGGCGCACGGCTGGGGGGACCTGCAGCCGGAACTCCACGCGCTGTCCAAGCAGGGTCGCTGGCAGGAGATGGGCGGGCTCATCGACGACGACGTTCTGCACACCATCGCGGCGTGCGGCACGCCCAAGGAGATCGCCACCCACATCCGCGACCGGGTCGACGGCGTCAGCGACCAGGTGTGCGTCTACCAACCCGCACCCATGCGGGTGGACTCATTGGCTCAGATCGTCGACGCGCTGCAGGGTTGACGTCCTATCGTGGGCGGTACGGAGCGGGACCAGAGGAGGTTCTCCATGGGCGGCCAGGCAGATCCCAACATGCCCGAGTACTCGGACGTGCTGATCATCGGGGCGGGCATCTCGGGCATCGGAGCGGCCTACCGCATCCACGAGAAGAACCCGAAGCTCAGCTACACGATCTTGGAGAGGCGCGGGCGCATCGGTGGCACGTGGGACCTGTTTCGGTACCCCGGTATCCGGTCCGACAGCGACATCTTCACGCTGAGCTACGCCTATGAACCGTGGACGCGTCCCGAGAACATGGCCGACGGTCCGGACATCCGCGAGTACCTGACCGACACCGCGAGCAAGCACGGCATCGACGATCACATCCGGTTCGACACCCACGTGAAGTCTGCGGACTGGGACTCGGAAACCGACACCTGGACCGTTCGTGCCGAGCAGGGTGGTGTCGAGGCGGCCTACCGTGGGCGCTTCCTGTTCTTCGGCACGGGGTACTACAACTACGACGAGCCCCACTCGCCGGACTTCCCAGGGCTCCAAGATTTCGCAGGCGACGTGGTGCATCCGCAGTTCTGGCCCGATTCGCTGGACTACGCCGGTAAGAACGTCGTCGTCATCGGCAGCGGCGCCACGGCGATCAGCATGATTCCGTCGCTGTCCGAGAAGGCGGCGCACGTCACGATGCTGCAGCGCTCACCCACCTACATGATGTCCATGTCGCGGATCAATCCGGTTCTGCACGCCGTTCGAGGAGTTCTGCCGCGCAGGGTGACCCACGCGCTGGCGCGGTTCCTGTTCTCGGCCATCACGACGCTGAGCTACGCATTCGCCCGCAAGGCGCCCAAGACGTTCACGCGACTGGTTCGAACGACCGCGATGCGGTACCTACCCGCCGGCTACGACGTGGACACCCACTTCAAGCCCCGCTACAAGCCGTGGGATCAGCGCTTGTGTGTCATCTTGGGCGGCGACCTCTACAACGAGATCAGCGAGGGCCGCGTCGAGGTGGTGACCGATCACGTCGACCACTTCGATGCCACGGGTATCGCGCTGAAGTCCGGTGGTCGTGTCGATGCCGACCTGATCGTCACGGCGACCGGCCTGCAGCTTCAGGCGCTCGGCGGCATTTCCGTGAGCATCGACGGTACCGACGTCAAGCCAACCGAACGGTTCGTCTACAAGGAGTACCTGCTCGAGGACGTCCCGAACATGGCGTGGTGCATCGGCTACACCAATGCGTCGTGGACGTTGCGGGCCGACATGACGGCGCGTGCAGTCGCGAAGTTGTTGGCCTACATGGAGTCTCACGGTTACACGCACGCGTACCCGCATCTGGGGGGCAGGCCGATGCAGGAGAAGCCGACGTTCGACCTGCAGGCTGGCTACATCCAGCGTTCACCGAATGCCTTGCCGAAGTCGGGTATTCATCGACCGTGGAACGTCCGGCACAACTACGTGCTGGACCTCGTCGACCACCGGTTCGACCGCATCGAGGAGTCGATGGTCTTCGGCCGCGTCGCGGCCAGACAGACGCAGACCCAGACACAGACCCAGACTGCCTAACTCCCGCGAGCTAACCTCCCGCGAGCTAACCTCCCGCGAGCGTGCGCGTTTGTACGCGACACGCCGCGGCGGTGTGGCACGTTGCGCACGTTCGTCGTTAGTCGGTCAGCGAAATCCTGGCGACTTCGGCCAGCTCGCCGGTATCGCGTGGCTGCTCGAACAGGACCTCGGCGCTACGGCCCGTCGCGACGAGGGTGGCGATCGTGTTGCCGAACAGAGGACCGCTGAGGTTGCTCCACGTGATGGGCAGCGGCGGCGATCCCTTCCGACGGGCGTAGCGCCGGGTGACGCGGGCCAGCCGACGTGACCATCCGAGTCTGAACACCGGTTTGACGAACATCGGAACGTAGTTGTGCACCGGTGAGCACACCAGCTGGTGCACCCGCGCCGTCGCAGGACCCGGGAGCGCTGCGCGGGCCGCATAGCTGTGGTGCACGTCGCCGGACAACACCGAGATCGTGGCCGGACCACCCGACTCGCGGGAGGCCGCGGCGACGATGAGGTCGCTCAGCCGCAGGAAGGATTTCAAGAACGCGGCCCAGTGCTCGAAATCGGCTGTCTGACGCACCTTTTCGGCGATCCGCCCTCGTCTGCCCTGGCGCGACGCCGCGATTTCGTTGACGGATTGCAGGTCACCGATCGCCGGAGGGAGCAACCACGGCAGGGACGAGCCGAGCAGTAGGTGATCGAGCTGGTCGATGCCGTCGTTGACCTGCTCCTCCAACCAGCTGAACTCGCGGTCGCCCAACATCTTTCGGTCGCCACCATCGAGGATTCGCGCATTTCGCGAGTCGATCATCACCAGCCTGCTGCGCCCCAGATCCCAGCGGTAGCTGAACCGTAGCCCCTTGTCACCGTCGACTTCACCGTCCGCGCGGTCGGCCAGCTCGGCGAGATGCCGCCAGGAGTCGCCGTCGGCGGCCAACACGTTCTGGTAGTCGGGGTCGCTGATCAGTTCGTCGGGGCTGAGGTTGCCCAGATGTTGATAGACCCAGTACGACGCCAGCCCTGCTCGAATGCGATCGCGCCACCAGGGTTTCTCGTTGACCTCTCTGCGCCACGCCGCCGAGGTGTTCCAGTCGTCCCTGATGTCGTGGTCGTCGAAGATCATCGCGGTTGGCAGCGTGGAGAGGATCCAGCGGATGTCCGGGTCGCCCCAGGTATGTCGGTAGAGGCTCTCGTACTCCGTGAAGCTGACGACTTCGTCGGGCGGGCGCTTGCCGACGGTGCGACGACCTGCGAGATGTTCGCGTGCCTGCGGCGTCAGCTCGTCGGCGTACACCTGGTCACCGAGCAGCACCAAGGCGTCCGGCCACCCCTCGGTCGGGGTGGTGGTCAGCCTGCCCGCGTAGCAGTCGAGCGCATCGAGCCCGAGCTTCTCGTCGAGCTTCTCGTCACCGGTCTTCGGGTAGCGACAGGACCCGAAGATGACCCGCAGCCGCCCGGCGGTGCCGGGCCCACGCGTCCTGATGACACTCGGCGGGAACCGGGAGTCCGGCTCGGGCCAGACCCGTTGACCATCGACGTGGACGTGGTATTCGGTCGTGGAGTCCGGGGTCAGCCCTTCGACGGATACCAGGGCGTAGTGGCAGCCCTGCACTTCGAAGGTGGCGGCGGAGCAGCCGAGTACCTCGACGGTGGCCGCATCAATGGTCTGAACCCAAACCGTCGCCGTGGTCTCACCCACATGGCGAAGGATGGGACCGAGCAAGAGGGACACCTGCCCAGCCTAGGGCGGTCGTTCGTCTGCGGTCCGCCAATCCGTTTGCCGTGCTGTGATGCAGGGCACTCGCAGCGGGCCCTCGATCGCCGAATTCGCACCACGAACCGGTCGATTCCTGCCAGTGGCCGATCAATCACTGCCATTGGAATTAAACCGCTGACCTGCTGGTTTGACCTATCAGACCGGCCGAGAAGAGCTCCTACCGGCCGACAGAGACCAAATCAGAAGCAGTAGAGGAAGAGGGATCATCATGAAGAAGTTCGGATTCGCCAGCATCGCCACCATGGCAGCCACCGGTTTCGCCGCCGCCGTGTTCGGCCTGGCCGCTCCCGCGAACGCGGACGTCGACCACCACCAGTGGGTCAGCGACATCCAGCAGCACGCTTCCGTTGGCACGGTCACTTCGACCATCGGCAACGGCCGCTGACCCAGACAGCGAAGAAGGGGCGCCCGTCAAGCGGGCGCCCCTTCCTTCGTTCTGGGCTAGTCGGCCACCGTCAGCCAGTCGGCGAACCCCGATGGGTCGTGGCGACCCAGCGCGCCGTGCTCGAACAGGCCCCAGCCCTCGACCGGGGTCCCGTCGGCTGGTGTGCATACCGCGCGCCCCACGTGGTCGATGACGCCGAAGCCGGCCCGCCCGATGATCGCCGGGTCGGTCATGTCGTAGGTCAGGCGTTCGGTGAACTTGTCGCCCTTCCACACGCCGTGGATCCAGTCCGAGTCGCCGCCGTACCCGCCGCCGACGTGAATCGGCACCGGCAGTTTGGATTCCACTTCGAAGTGCACCGGGGACCCGTCGAGCGCGGTCGCGTCGATGCTGGCGCCCTTGGGGATTCGGGTGCCCGAGTTGTAGTGGATCTTGATTCGCGGCCAGCCGAGCTGCTCGACGCGGCCGTCCTTCCAGATGCGCGTGCAGTCGTTCAGCGAGCGGAATCCGTTGGGCTCCTCCTGGATGATGATGACTATCGAGAAGTCGTCGAAGGCCATCGGCACGTAGAGCCACCACATGCCTTCGAACGGCGGATCGGCAGGCCGCCCCGCGGGTTCGGCCTCACCGATTGGTCGAATGCCCCAGGACCGGTCACGGGTGCCGATCCAGACCTCGGGGTCGACCGTGATCTGTTCGCCGTCGATGGCGATGTGGCCACTCCACGAACCCAGTTGGGCGAACCGCTGCGCTTCGAGCGTGACCCGGTTGCCGGCACGCAGGGTGTGTGGCTGTTCCTGCACGACGTCGAAGAGCCCGTTCCACGTCAGGTCGACGGCCATGCCCTCGGTCTCGTCCATGATGATCCGCAACCGGTGCAGGGGCTCTTGCACCTCGACGCGGTAGCCGTTGACGTGTTGGTTGAGCCGGTCCTGGTCGATGGAATCCGACAGGTGCACCGCGGTCTGGGCGTCGCCGCGGCGGACCAGCACGAAGGCGTCCTTGACGCCCAGGTTCGGGTAGTAGCCGATGCCGGTGATCAGGAAGACGTCGCCGGTGCGGTCGTGGGCGTTGTAGTAGGACCGGTCGTAGAAGTTGCGGTCCGAGGACCCCGGCCACGCGATGGGCTTCGGGATCTGGTGAACGGGATACTCATCCATCGGGCCCAGCATCAGTTGGCCTCCTCTATCAGCCGTCGCAGCAGCGACGCGTGGTAGAACATCGACTCAACGTCGTCGGGTTTCTCGATCTCACCGAACCGCACCCGTCGCGCGCCCGTCCGCATGAACACACAGCACCAGATGACGCCGGAGTACACGTAGAACCAGCGCAGGTCACCGAGCGTGGCGCCGGTCAGTCCCTGGTAGGTGCCGCGGACGTCCTCCTCGCGCATCACGTCGGGCAAGCCCGGCAGTCCGGCCAGGCCGGCGAGTTCCTGGAAGACCATGTGCGCGAAGATGATCCACGCCACGTCGAGTTCGCGCGGCCCCACGGTCGCCATCTCCCAGTCCAGCACGGCGACGGGGCGGAAGTCCTCGTAGAGGACGTTGCCGATGCGGGAGTCGCCCCACGTCAGCACGGGTTCGGTCGCTGCGACGTCCGAGGGAAAGTTGTCCTCCAGCCACGCCAGCGCACCCTCGACCAGAGTCGACCTGCCGATGTCGGGGACGGCGAACTCGTACCAGTCCTTGAGCCAGCCGAAGTGACGGCGCAATGGGCTGTCGCCGGGAGGGTCCACCTCGGAGAGGAATCCGAACGTCGCCTCCGCGTTGGGAATCGAGTGCAGCTTCGCCAATACCTCGACGGTGGAGTCCTGCAGCTCGCGCTGTCGTTCGACGGGTGCGTCGGCGAACCAGTTTCCGCCGAACGTGTACGGCATGACGTCGGGTGGGACGATGCCGTCGACGTGGTCCATCAGGAAGAACGGGGTGCCGAGTACGTCTCCGGAGTTCTCCATCCATCGGACGCGGGGGACCGGCACGTCGGTCAGCTCGCCGACGAGCCGGATGACGTCGAACTGGTGGTCCAACCGGTAGGTGGGGAACACCGGGACGTCCTCGGCGCTCGGGGCGACGCGGGCCACCCACTTCTGCTCGTTGGGCTGGCCGTCCTGCTCCCACTTCCCGGTCAGAATGATGGTCTCCGAGGACATTCCGTTGGAGTCGACGCCACTCTCGACGGTCACCTCGGGGGCCGTTCCTCCAGGCATGACGGTGGAGAGCCACTGCGACATGACCGAGGGCAGGGTGCTGTTGTCGCGAGAGGTGTGCTGCAGGCGACTGACGTCTTCGACAGCCGGTTCGTTGGTCACGGTTTACCCTTTCGAGCAATTACGATACGGTGAGTAGCGTTATGAAAGCAGACCGGGGTTCCGATGACAAGACCCCTGGCGCAGGTCGCCCGCGCGACCCGCGTATCGACGTTGCCATATTGGAGGCGACGGCGGATCTGCTCGCTCAAATCGGTTATGCGAATCTCACGATGGCCGCTGTCGCCGAACTCGCGGGCACCACGAAGACGGCGCTGTACAGGCGATGGTCGAGTAAGGCCGAACTCGTTCACGAAGCCGCCTTTCCCGTGGCTCCCACCGCGCTGACGACGCCCGAGGGCGACATCGTCGGTGACGTGCGGGCCATGGTCGCCGCCGCCCGCGACGTGTTCACCAGCCCGGTGGTGCGGGCCGCGCTACCCGGACTCATCGCCGACATGGCCGTCGACGCCGAGCTCAACGCCCGCGTGATGGCCCGTTTCGTCGGCCTGTTCGGCGTCGTTCGGGAGCGGCTGGTGCGCGCCGTCGCCCGTGGTGAGGTCCACGCCGACGTCGACCCCGAGCGCCTCATCGAGATCATCGGTGGCGCAACCCTTCTGCGGCTGCTCCTCGATCCCGGCGGAGAGCTCGACGACACCTGGGTGGAGCAGACCGCCGCCATCATCAGTCACGGCGTGAGGAGGTAGGGGACCGTGGCTGAAGAACGTCCGCGGCGAAACGCCCGACACGGCAGATAACGTTGAGCCCATGTACGTGCAGCTGACCCTGAACGACGAGGACGGGGTGCCCGAGGTCTACTCCACCCCGCCATGGACGGACGACGCCGACGGACGGGCCGAGACCGCCCGGATCGTCGTCGATCCGGTGGGCAGGCCAGACGGTGAACGCTCCGGGGTCCTGCTCACGATGACGATCGGGGAGGCGTTGATCCTCGGTCGGCGGATCACCGAGGTCGCAGGGGCGGCCGCGGAAGGCGAGTTCAGCCGCCGCGGGACCCAGTGGCGCAAGGAGGTCCAGGACCGCAAGCGACGCGAGGCGTGGAACGTCCTCATGGCCGGCTCGGAGGACGACCCACCAGTCGACGTCTAAGCCGGCGGTGCGAAGAACTCCAGAGCGGAGCCGTCGGGGTCGCGAAAGCTCAGGCCCGAGCCGTACGGCGCGTCGACGATCCCGCCGTGGGCGATGCCCAGTTCGTCGAGGCGGGCCGCCCAGCTCTCCAGCTCTGCACGGGACCCGCAGGCGAACGCCACGTGGTCGAGGCCGACGCGAAACTCGCTGAACGGTCCGTCGGGTGCCGACTGGGTGTGCTGATGAATGCCGAACAGCGTGTCGTCCGGCAGGGCGTACACGACGTGTCGGAAGCCGGCGTCGGTGTCCTCGTCGATCACCGGGTCAACGCCGATGAGCTCGCGGTACCAGGGTGCGCTGACGGACAGGTCCCGGACCGTGAGCGCGACGTGGGTCAGAGCGGGAAAGGTAGGCATTGAACCTCCTTGGTCGTCGGATGATCGATCTTGACACGACTCAGGGGTTCGGATGGTTCAAATCGGCCGCGCCGGCGATCTGCGACTTGTTGTTCCGGATGACGTCGAGGCGCCGCTGCTCCAGGCCGGCCAGATCGTGCTCCTGAGCGCCGGCGATCGCGCCCTCGGCCGCCAGTGCGGGGTCGACGACGGCTGCGGCTCCCGTCACGTAGATCTCCTTGAGTCCACGCATGGTCGGCTTCGGCACGTCGGCGATCTTGGTGGCCAGCTCGACGGCCCTTCTCAACAACCGGTCGTGTGAGACGACCTCCGTGACCAGCCCGATGCGTTCGGCGCGGACGGCGTCGACCACCTCACCAGTCATGGACATGCGCCGGGCCATCGCCACCCCGACCAGCTGCGGAAGCCTCGCGGTCATCCCACCGCCCGGCAGAATGCCGACCCGGGCATGGGTATCGGCGAACACGGCCCGCTCGGAGGCGATGAGGAAGTCGCAACCCAGCGCCAGCTCGAGACCACCGGTGAACGTCGGTCCGTTGATCGCGCCGACGATCGGTGTGCGCATCTCGGCGACCGCGGCGATGCAGCTCTGGGTTTTGAACTCCTCGAAGT
>NZ_JBOGDD010000287.1:0-5347 GCF_050701675.1 Mycobacterium sp.
GCACAACCAGATCCAGCCGATCTCGATCGGCGACGTGCTGCACTATCTGGCCGAGTCCGCCGTCGCGCCGGTGCCGGAGTCACGCACCTACGACGTCGGCGGGCCGGACGTGCTCGAGTACGGCGACGCCATGCAGATCTACGCCGAGGAGGCAGGGCTGCGCAGGCGGGTCATCGTCGCGCTGCCTCTCCTGACGCCGAGCATCGCGAGCTGGTGGGTGGGCCTGGTCACGCCGATCCCCTCCGGCCTGGCGCGGCCGTTGGTCGAATCACTCGAACACGACGCGGTGATGTCCGAACACGACGTCGATGCAGTCATCGGTCCGCCCGCGGGTGGGTCGACGAGCTATCGCGACTCCGTCAGACGGGCGTTGCAGCACGACGACACGGCAGGCAAGGGCCGCCGTCACCTCATCCGATTCAGTTCGGCAGTGCCCCAGTGACTTTCAGGGCCAGGTAACCGTCAGGGACGGCGGAGCGCCGAGGCGTTGTCGTTGGCCGACTGCACGGACAGGCCGCTGCGGGCCGCATTGGCCAGCATGTGCTCGATGACGTTCTTGCCGAGTGCCGATTCGCTGGGAAGCTCGATGGGATATTGACCGTCGAAGCATGCCGAGCAGAGCCGCGACGCGGGTTGCTCGGTGGCGGCGACCATTCCCTGATGTGAGATGTAGGTGAGGCTGTCGGCACCGATGGCGCGACGGACGGCGTCGAGCATCTCGTCCTCGTTGGCCCCGGCGTTCGAGGCGTTGGCGATCAGCTCGGCGGGCGTGGCGAAGTCGATGCCATAGAAGCACGGCCACTTGACCGGCGGCGACGCGATGCGCACGTGCACCTCGACGGCGCCCGCCTCGTGCAGCATCCGGATCAACGCGCGCTGGGTATTGCCGCGCACGATCGAGTCGTCGACGACGATGAGCCGCTTGCCTCGGATGACTTCCTTGAGCGGGTTGAGCTTGAGCCGGATGCCGAGCTGGCGGATGGTCTGCGACGGCTGGATGAACGTGCGCCCCACGTAGGCGTTCTTCATCAGGCCCTGGCCGTAGGGGATGCCCGATTCCTGCGCATATCCGACTGCCGCAGGGATGCCGGACTCTGGCACACCGATGACCAGATCGGCGTCGACGGGCGCCTCGCGGGCCAACCGCCTGCCGATGTCCACGCGGGTGGCGTGCACCGAGCGGCCGCCGATGACGCTGTCCGGCCTGGCGAGGTAGACGTACTCGAACACACAGCCCTTGGGCGTCGGGTTGGCGAACCGGGTCGAGCGCACGCCGTCGGCGTCGATGGCCAGCAGCTCACCCGGTTCGATGTCACGGACGAAGGAGGCGCCGACGATGTCGAGCGCGGCCGTCTCCGAGGCAACCACCCAGCCGCGGTCCAACCGTCCCAGCGACAACGGCCGGACACCGTGGGGGTCGCGGGCCGCGTAGAGCGTGTTCTCGTCCATGAAGGTCAGACAGAAGGCGCCGCGCACGGTGGGTAGCAGCTCGAGCGCAGCCTGTTCGAGCGTGGCATCTGCGGCGCCGTGCGCCAGAAGGGCACCGAGGATGTCGGAATCCGTGGTCGCGGCGGTCGCGCCGCGCATCCCGATCAGCCCGGCGTCGCGGGCGCGGGCCGAGAGTTCGGTGGTGTTGACCAGGTTGCCGTTGTGGCCCAGTGCGACGCCGGTGCCCGCGGCGGTGTTCCTGAACACCGGCTGGGCGTTCTCCCACGTGGTGGAACCCGTGGTGGAGTAGCGGCAGTGCCCGATCGCGACGTGGCCATCCATGGCGGCCAGCGTCTGCTCGTCGAACACCTGACTGACGAGGCCGAGATCCTTGAAGACGAGTATCTGAGACCCGTCGGCGACGGCGATGCCCGCCGCCTCCTGACCCCTGTGCTGCAGGGCATACAGGCCGTAGTACGTGAGCTTGGCCACGTCCTCGCCGGGAGCCCAGACGCCAAAGACGCCACATTCTTCTTTGGGTTCGTTTTCCGTCTGCTCGATCTGGTCGGCGGTCACGATCAGTCTGCTCCCTGGGGGCTGTGGGTGACGTGGTCAGTCTACGGTCAACACCGTTCGAAGGTGGAATCGAAGCGCCGGAAACGCCGATGTCGCCACGTTGGTCAACAACGACGACGGCGCGGGCATTTCTCGACGAGGGAGGATCACGTGCAGACGGCCACGGAACAGGACGCGCGGACAGCCGAGGAGGCACCGCCCTGGCGGCTCTGCACGAGGGTCGCCTTCCGTTTCTGCTTCGTCTACCTCGGGTTGTTCTGCCTGGTGTTCGCGCAGATCACCTTCGCCTTTGCGGGCCCCCTCGCCCGGTGGCTCCCCGAGCACGCCGTGCTGTGGCAGATGGTGCTGCTCGATCCGGTCACCCGATGGGTCGGGCGAACGGTCTTCGGCACCGACGCGGCGCTGAGTCCCGATACGGGCAGCGGCGACCAATCCGCCATCTGGGTGCTGGTGTTCTGCGTGCTGCTCGTCGCGCTCGTCGCGACGGCCGTCTGGTCGGCGCTGGACCGGCATCGCCTCACCTACGGACGGCTGGCCGCCTGGTTCCTGGTCTTCCTGCGCATGTGCCTCGGCGGCCAGATGCTGTTCTACGGCTTCGCGAAGGTCATCCCGACCCAGATGCCCGCTCCCCCACTGGCCGCGCTGCTCGAGCGGTTCGGCGACCTGAGTCCGATGGCGGTGCTGTGGCTGCAGGTCGGCAGCTCGCATCCCTACGAGATCGCGCTCGGCTCCGTGGAGGTGGCCGCGGGCCTGCTGCTGTTCCCACCGAGGACGGCGACGCTGGGCAGCTTGCTCAGTCTGGCGTCCACGGCGCAGATCTTCCTGCTGAACATGACCTTCGACGTGCCGGTCAAGATCTTGTCGTTTCATCTCCTGGTGATGAGCGCCGTGCTGCTCGCACCGCAGGCCCGACGACTCGCCGACATGCTGATCTTCGCGCGGCCGGCTCAGCCCGCCACCCAGGCGCCGCTGTTCGCCTCCGCAGCGCGCAACCGGATCGCGGCAGCCGTCCAGGTGGCGCTGGGCGTCTGGGTCCTGGCCGGGTGCGTGACGCTGAACGTGGCTCAGTGGAACCAATACGGCGGCGGCAGGCCCAAGCCGGAGCTCTACGGCATCTGGGCGGTCACCGACTTCACCGTCGACGGGACGCCGCGGCAGCCGGTGACCACCGACGAGTTCCGTTGGCAGCGAGTCGTCTTCGACGCCCCCGAGGTGGTCACGTATCAGCGGATGAACGGGGACCTCGTCGACGTCGCGGCGGTTCGGTCCGACAACACCCTCGTGCTGTCCGACGTCGCCACGTTCACGGTCGACCGGCAGGCCACCGACCGGTTGCGTCTCACCGGCCGTCTCGAAGGGCGACCGGTGAGCATCTCGCTGCAACGCCAGTCCCTTGACGACTTCACTCTGCTCAACCGTGGCTTCCACTGGGTGCAGGAACAGCCGTTCCTCGGCTGAACCGCGTCAGGCGGGCAGCTGGACGACCGGCAGGAAGTGGGCGATCTCGCCGGCCCGCGAACCGGATGACTGGACGGCTCCGCCTGCGACGGCGTCTGGCAGCGTCAGCAGACCGGTGGCCAGGAGAAGCCAGGTGCGCGGGTCGGTCTCGACGACGTTGGGCGGGTTTCCACGGGTGTGCGCCAGGCCGGAGATGCATTGCACGGCAACGAACGGCGGCACCCGGACTTCGACGCTCGCGCCGGGCGCCAACGCCGCCAGCGTCCTGGCCGTGAGCCGCACCGCGTCGGCAAGGGCGCTTCGCTCCGGTGTCGCGGCGTTCTCGTCGCGCAGCCAGCCCGAGAGCGCCGACACGGCATCTCGGGTCTTCGTCGGATCCGCTGTACGCCGGGCGGCCATACCCTAGTGTCGCAAAGTGTTCGCCGACCGCCACCACCCGCCATACCGGCTGGCAGGCGCGGTCCTCGTCGCGATCGTCGTCGTCTTCGCGGTCCTGCTCGCCAAGCAGTATCGAGGCGACTTCGTCAATCGGACCGAACTCCAACTGGTCTCGGACCGCGCCGGGCTGGTGGCGGATCCCGGTTCGAAGGTCACGCTCAACGGAGTCGAGATCGGCAGGGTCACGCGCATCGAGACCACCGAGGTCGGTGGTGTCGAACGGGCGAGGATCAGCATCGACGTCGACGACCGGTACCTGGCGTCGATTCCGTCGAACGTCGTCGCCGACGTCAAGGCCAGCACCGTCTTCGGCAACAAGTACGTATCGTTCAGCTCTCCGGAACATCCTTCGCCGCAACCAATTTCACGCGGCGACCAGATCCGGGTCAGGTCGGTGACGACGGAGTTCAACACCTTGTTCGAGACGGTCACGTCGATCGCCGCCAAGGTCGACCCGATCAAGCTGAATCAGACGTTGACGGCGACCGCGCAGGCGCTGACCGGGCTCGGCAGCAGGTTCGGCGAATCGCTCGACGACGCCAACGTGATCCTCGGCGACCTCAATCCTCTGATGCCCCGGATCAATCGCGACGTCGCGGGAACCGCCGATCTCGCGGACGTCTACGCGGGCGCGTCGCAGAATCTCTTCGACGGCCTTGACGCGGCGGTGGCCACGGCCCGCACGCTCAACGCCCAGAGTCGCGACGTCGACGCCTCCCTGATGGCCGCGGTCGGCTTCGCCAATACCGCAGCAGACCCGCTCGAGCGCGCCGGGCCCTACCTGGTCCGCACCGCTGCCGACCTGATCCCGACGACGAGCCTCCTCGACGAGTACCGCGACATGATCTTCTGCTCGCTGCGCAACTGGCACGACGTCGGCCCGCAGATCGCCAAGTCCCTCGGCGGTGACAACGGCTACTCGCTGGCGGCGTACGGCGCGATCACGGGCGCAGGAAACCCGTACATCTATCCCGACAACCTGCCGCGCATCAACGCCCACGGCGGCCCAGAAGGCAAGCCCGGATGCTGGCAGAAGGTCACCTACGACCTGTGGCCGAACCCGTACCTGGTGATGGACACCGGTTACAGCATCGCCCCGTACAACCACCTCGAGATCGGGCAGCCGGTGGTCGTCGATCACGTGTGGGGGCGCCAGATCGGCGAGTACACGATCAACCCTTGACGTCAACCTCCGTTGAGGTCCTAGCTTTGGCTCATGACCTTCAAACCGCACGAGATCGAATACCTGCGCGGGGCCGAACTGGGCCGGTTGGCGACCGCTCAGCCCGACGGCACGCTACAGGCCAGTCCGGTCGGCTTCACCTACAACGAGAAGCTGGGCACCATCGACATCGCGGGGTACCGCATGTCGAAGAGCCAGAAGTTCCGCAACGTCGCCGCCAACCCAAGGGTGGCGTTCGTGGTGGATGACATCGTCTCGAGAGAC
>NZ_JBOGDD010000288.1:0-5011 GCF_050701675.1 Mycobacterium sp.
GGAGGACGCGCCCGCATCCATGCGATCCCAGCTGCTTTCGGGCTGGAAGGCGCTCGGCCTGAAGGTCGGCTCCAATGCCGGCGTCGGCTCGGGTTCGGTGCTTGGTTGGCCGATACGGCGCAGCACGCCCGAGGTCGTCCTGCTCGCGGCCGACTCGCGCATCGGCATGCCAGGCCAACTGCTCATCACGATCAGGCCGGAAGGCCTGCTGTTCGCCACCTTCCTGCAGCACCGCACCGTCGCGACCCGTCCGCTGTGGGCAGCCGTCGAGCGCACCCACGTCGACGTGGTACGCACACTTCTCGAGCGGGCTGCCCACGATGCAGAGTCTATGTATGATGCCTTACATAATTCCTCGCCGAAGGAGACCGCGACGTGGTCAGCCCGCGCGACCGGATGGTCGCCTCAGCAGCAGTCCTGATACGCGAACGCGGCGCCCATTCGACGGCGATATCGGACGTCCTCGAACACAGCGGCGCCCCCCGAGGCTCGGCATATCACTACTTCCCAGGTGGGCGTGCGCAGTTGCTCTGCGAGGCCGTCGACTTCGCGAGTAACCACGTCGCCCGACGGATCTCCCGCGCTGCGACGGGTCTGGACGTGCTCGACGAAATCGTCGCCGGGTTCCGAACCCAGCTGATCGAGAGCGAGTACCGCGCGGGATGCCCGGTGGTGGCCGTCGCCGTCGAGGCAGGCGACTCCGGCAAGGCTGACAACGGCGCGGTGCTCGAGCGGGCCGGGGCCGCCTTCACGCGCTGGACCGACCTGATCGCCCAACGGCTCTCCGACGACGGCGTGGTGGCCGACCGTGCGGCCGAGCTCTCGATGTTCGTCACTGCTGCCATCGAGGGTGCCGTGGTGATCGCCAGAGCCACCCGCGACGTCGGCCCCCTCGATTCCACCCACCGCCAACTACGAGTACTTCTGCAGGCCGAGGAGAGGAGCCCGAGACATGACGGGTGAATGGCAACCGACCGCATGCATTCTCTGCGAGTGCAACTGTGGCGTCGTCGTACAAGTCGAGGACCGTCGGCTCATCAAGATTCGCGGCGACAAGGAGCATCCGGCGTCGCAGGGCTACACGTGCAACAAGGCGCTCCGACTCGACCACTACCAGAACAGCCGCAACCGGCTGACCTCGCCGTTGCGAAGGCGCGTCGACGGCAGCTACGAGGAGATCGACTGGGACACCGCCATCGTCGAGATCGCCGAGGGCTTCTCGAAGATCCGCGACGAGCACGGTGGCGACAAGATCTTCTACTACGGGGGTGGCGGGCAGGGCAACCATCTCGGTGGCGCCTACAGCGGGGCGTTCCTCAAGGCGATCGGATCCCGCTACCGGTCGAATGCGTTGGCACAGGAGAAGACCGGTGAGCACTGGGTCGACGCCCACCTCTACGGCGGCCACACCCGCGGCGAGTTCGAGCATGCCGAGGTGTCGGTGTTCATCGGGAAGAACCCGTGGATGTCCCAGAGCTTTCCGCGGGCGCGAGTGGTGCTCAACGAGATCGCGAAGGATCCGACGCGCTCGATGATCGTGATCGACCCCGTGGTGACCGACACAGCCAAGCTCGCGGACTTCCACCTTCGCGTGCGCCCTGGCACCGACGCATGGTGCCTTGCGGCGCTGGCCGCGGTGCTGGTGCAGGAGAAGCTCTGCGACGAGGGCTTTCTCGCCGAGCACGTCAACGGCTTCCAGCCCGTGCGCGAGGCCTTGGCAGACGTGCCGGTCGGCGAGTACGCGCAACGGTGCGGCGTGGACGAGGATCTGCTGCGCGCCGCATCCCGCAGGGTCGCGGCTGCCGACAGCGTGTCGGTGTTCGAGGACCTCGGCATCCAGCAGGCGCCCAACAGCACGCTCTGCTCGTATCTGAACAAGCTGCTGTGGATTCTCACCGGTAACTTCGCCAAACGTGGTGCACAGCATCTGCATTCGTCGTTCGCGCCGCTGTTCGCCGCCGGCGGTGTCGGCCGGACGCCGGTCACGGGTGCCCCGATCATCGCAGGTCTGGTGCCGAGCAATGTGGTGCCGCAGGAGATCCTGACCGACCATCCGGCCCGCTTCCGCGGAATGATCGTCGAGAGCAGCAACCCCGCGCACTCGGTCGCCGATTCGGTCGCGGTGCGCGCCGCCCTCGAATCGCTGGATCTGTTGGTCGTGATCGACGTCGCCATGACCGAGACCGCCCGGCTCGCCGACTACGTGCTTCCCGCGGCGAGTCAGTTCGAGAAGCCGGAGGCGACGTTCTTCAATCTCGAGTTCCCGCACAACACGTTTCACCTCCGCCATCCCCTGCTCGACCCGCTGCCGGGGACGCTGGCCGAACCCGAGATCTGGGCACGGTTGGTTCGCGCACTCGACGTCGTCGACGATGCCGAGTTGACGCCGCTTCGCCGTGCCGCCGCGGAGGGACTCGATGCCTATACCGACGCCTTCCTCGTGGCGGTGAGCGCGAATCCGGCGATGGGCCGAGTCCTGCCGTATGTCCTGTACGAGACGCTCGGACCGTCGCTTCCCGACGGACTGGCGGGTGCGGCCGCGCTCTGGGGTCTCGCCCAGAAGACGGCGATGGCCTATCCGGATGCGGTGCAGCGGGCCGGACACGCCGATGGCAACGCGTTGTTCGAGGCGATCCTCACCGGCCGGTCGGGGGTGACCTTCACCGTGCACGAATACTCCGACGACTACGCGCTCATCACCCACTCCGATCACCGGATTGCGGTCGAGATACCGGAGATGCTCGACGACATCCGAGCGCTACGGTCCGAGCGCAGTGAGCACACCAGCGCGGAGTTCCCCATGGTGCTGTCCGCCGGGGAACGACGTGCGTACACCGCCAACGACATCCTGCGCAACCCGAGTTGGCGCAAGCGGGATGTCGACGGGGCACTGCGGATGAGCCCGCAGGACGCCGTCGCCATCGGCGTCTCGGACGGCGGTCGCGCTCGGATCACGACGGCGGCGGGCACCGCCGAGGCCACCGTGGAGATCACTGACGCGATGTTGGCCGGACACGTATCCCTGCCCAATGGATACGGCGTCGACTACATCGAGGCGGACGGTAGCCGCACCGTCCCCGGCGTAGCGCCCAACGCACTCACGTCGACGGAGTGGCGCGATGCGTACGCCGGGACCCCGTGGCACAAACACGTACCCGCGCGAGTGGAAGCCCTATCGACGTAGCGGCCAGAGGCACTACGGAGTCGGCGGAAGTGGGTCACCAGGAGGAGGCGGCGGTGCCGGGAGGGCTGGCGGCGGTGCCGGGAGAGCTGGCGGCGGTGCCGGAAGAGCAGGCGCCTGCGCGGGGTCGGCCGGAGTGATCGGAACGTTCGGGCCGGGAGCCTGATCGGGGTAGGGGGTGTTCATGCCACGCTGCGCGAGGCCCATCACCAGCGCTTCCTTGCCGCTGATCTCGTGGTTCTGCACCGCCTGCCACAGATCCCTCAGATAGCTGACGTTCGGCGAATCATTGTCCTGGGGCACCATCGTCGAACCCGGTGGTAGGGCATCGGGACTGGCGAGGTGGGGTATCCCGTTCGGCGGCAACGTTGCGGCGTCCGTGTCCGCGGACTGAACGGTGGCGGCCGACGGGGGCGCGGGGGCGGTGCTGCTGACCGGCGCCGGTGGGGCCGGCGGGATGGGGTCCGCCGGGTCGGCGCCTGCGGGTGACGCGGTCGCCATCACCGCCAGGAAGAGACCCGTCGAGCAGCTTGCCAGCGCTGCCGCAACCCTGGTCGTCTCGGTCGACTTCATTTGCCAACCCCTTCCCGTGTGGCCTCAGGGACTGATGGTGCTAGTGGGTCAATCCAGAATCTCCCCATTTTCGTTACAGCGCAATCCCTGGGACCTGGGAATCGGGTTCGGACCGGCGGCGGTAACACGTTCTACTCGCGAGTTTCCGAAACCCGCCCAACACCCGCGACCAGTGGTGTAGCAATGCCTTATCCGACTAGATCACGTCGTCACGAGGAGTCCTCGAAACATGCCGCATGTTGCGACCAGTCCGAATCTGCCAGCCGGATTCGACTTCACCGACCCCGACATCTACGCCGAGCGCCTGCCGGTCGCCGAGTTGGCCGAGATGCGGAGGGTCGCCCCGATCTGGTGGAACGAACAGGCAGCTGACAAGGGCGGGTTCGGTGACGGCGGCTTCTGGGTGGTCACCAAGCACAAGGACGTCAAGGAGGTGTCCCGTCGCAGCGACGTCTTCTCGAGCCTTGAGAAGACCGCACTACCGCGATACGCCGACGGCACCGTGGCTGCCCAGATAGAGACCGGCAAGTTCGTCTTGCTCAACATGGACGCGCCACACCACACCCATCTGCGCAAGATCGTGTCGCGCGCGTTCACCCCGCGTGCGGTCGAACGGTTGCGGGAGGAGCTGGCCGAACGCGCCCGCGACATCGCGAACAAGGCGGCCGCGGAGGGATCCGGCGACTTCGTCGAGCAGGTCTCCTGCGAACTCCCCCTGCAGGCCATCGCCGGCTTGATGGGCGTGCCGCAGGAGGACCGGATGAAACTGTTTCACTGGTCCAATCAGATGGTCGGCGACATGGACCCCGAGTTCGCGAACAACGACGCCATCAGCGCCTCCGTCGAGCTGATCACGTACGGCATGCAACTCGCGGCCGAGCGCGCCGATACGCCCGGCGAGGATCTCGTCACGAAGCTGGTTCAGGCCGACGTCGAGGGCCACAAGCTCTCCGATGACGAGCTCGGCTTCTTCGTCATCCTGCTGGCGGTCGCGGGCAACGAGACCACCCGCAACTCGATCACCCAGGGCATGATGGCCTTCTCCGAATTCCCCGACCAGTGGGAGCTGTTCAAGAGGGAACGTCCCGGCACCGCCGCCGACGAGATCGTCCGGTGGGCCACCCCGGTCACGTCGTTTCAGCGCACCGCGCTCGAGGACACCGAGTTGGACGGCGTGCAGATCAAGAAGGGTCAGCGGGTGGTCATGATGTACCGCTCCGCCAACTTCGACGAGGACGTCTTCGATGACCCCTACAT
>NZ_JBOGDD010000289.1:0-12339 GCF_050701675.1 Mycobacterium sp.
CCCTGGGGCCTGGGCGAAGGGATCCGCAGGCGGGGGCGGGGGTGCGAACGGATCGAAAGGTGGCGGAGGCGGGGGTGCGAACGGATCGAAAGGTGGCGGGGGAGCCATCGGATCTTCGGCCTGCTCGTCCTGAGCCACCGGCAGGTACATGTGGCGGGTGAACTGGCGCTGGAAGGCGCCACCACCACCGACCTTCACGCCCCTGCCGCCTTCACCGGACGAAACCGGGGTGCCATCGGGGAGCGTGACGGCCGTGTGACCGGAGTTCCATCCGATCACCAGGGCGCCGGGCGCGGTGCCCGGCTTGAAGCCGCGGGCGAGAAGGGCTTGTTCTTCGTTTCCGGTGTGGAAGCGGTCGCCGTAGATGGGCCTGCCAGTGGCCGCGTTGGCCACCCATGACGCCAGACCCGAGCAGTCCGTACCAGAGGGGGTATCGCCGCCCGTCCGATACGGCGTACCCGAAACCTGGTTGACCAGAGTCAACAGCGCTGTGGTCGCAATAACATCGATCATGCGGATGGACGCTAGCAATCGGATTTGCACACGCCAAAATCTGTGGTAGCCATCACTTTTCGGCATTCCAATGGCGTGAACAACAAATACCGTTGCGGGCCCGGCATTCTCAGTTGAATGCGGCTTGGCTGAGTGATGTTCCCATTGCAGCGGAATCGAATTCGCCAAACGCTGCGGTGAGCCTACGAAACGGCATGTCAAACCGCAAATCTGGGAAGCCGGCCGCAGCGTCGACCTGGGCCCGGCCACCGCTCGTGCGTCACGTCCTGACGGTTGCCACGATGAACTGTCGTCATCGTAGATTTGGCCCGTGGTGAATCGATCAAGAGCCACGGGCAACGAGAAAACGTCAAAGCAAATGGACCTGTGGAGCAAGCACTTTCACACCAAGGGGCCGTGACGACCGCCGGGATCAGCGGAACACGCCCATACCCCCGTCGACCATGAGGGTCTGGCCCGTGATGAAGGCGCCGTCATCGCCCACCAGGAACGCCACAACAGCCCCAATGTCCTCACGCGTACGGCCGACGCGCTTGAGTGGAACCGCACGAAGTGCCCGGTCGAAATCCTTCGGGGCCACGTCCTGCCAGAATTGAACGCCGGGGGAGTCCGCGAACGGGCAGATCACGTTGACCCGCACGTTGTCGCGGCCCCATTCGAGGGCCGCTGCCTTTGACATGCCGCGGATCGCTTCCTTCGCAGCGCCATAGGCTGCGAACTGTGATTGCCCACCCGTTCCCGACCCTGACCCGAGATTGACGATGACGCCACCGCCAGCTGCCTTCATTGTGGGATACGCCGCCTGCATCAGGAAGAACGTCGCGCGGGGACCAACGTCGAATACCAGGTCGTAGTCATCGGAGGTGATGTCCGTCAACGGTTTTGGTTCGTTGGTGGCAATCGCGTTGTTCACCAGTGCATCCACCCGTCCGTACCCGGCCAGGGCTGCGTCGATGATCTTGCGGGGGCTGGCGGGATCCCGTAGATCGGCGATGATCGATTCGGAAGTCCAACCAGCCGTGGCGAATTCGGCGACAGTCGCCGCGAGCTCGTCGACCTGGTGATCGACCAGCAAGACGGATGCGCCGCGCTCCAACAGTGCTCCGGCGACGCCCTTGCCCACCCCCTGTGCGGCCCCGGTGACGATCACCGCGCGACCGGCGAGCGACCGAGCGTGCGAGTAGTCGGCGGTCATGACATCCCGCCGGGTGCGCTGCCGTGGATGGCAGCGAGAGTCCTTGCGGTGCCGGGTAGTAACTCGACGAAGTCGGCCAGCGGCGCGCCTGCCGCCGGACCATTGAGGTGGACCATGGCGTCAACCTACCGGCACGCCACGGTCGACGGGTACGTTTGCGTCGTGGCGCGAAGCGGCGGGTGGTGGCTCACGAGCTCGGAGCACGTCGTGACGGACGAGGTGCCCGCAGCCCCGGACGAGGTGCGCGACTTCTACTGCGACCTGCACAACATCACCCGCGTCCACCCGCTCGTCGTCTCGGTCCAGACAATCGAACGCGACGAGACCATCGACTCCTATACCCAGACATACCGCGTCCGCGACCGCATCCCCTTCGGACGCTTCACGATGGCGATCACCTACACCGCACGGGTCCACGTCCCGACACGCGGCGACGTTCTGACCGAAGCACGCCAGTTTCCCCAGGTCCGACTGCACGGGAAGGTGTCCTTCGACCCGGTTGACGGGGGCACCCGGGTCACCGAACGGCTCAGGATCGAGGCCCCACGACCCCTGGCGGCGACGACGGTGCGACAGGCAGTGAAAGCGCATGGCGAGATGCTCGCGGGCATCCGTCGATGCTTCGAATGACGATGACATTGATAACGCCACCACAGGATTCTGGCAATCGCGAGGCGTAGGGTGGCCGGGTTGTCGAGCCAAGCCGACGCCAATGAGGCGCATACAACGAGGAGGCGCCTATGAGTGCGATGAACCGGAAACTAGCGCTGGAACCCCATTTCGACGATATCCAGGCCCATTATGACCTTTCCGACGAGTTCTTCCGACTGTTTCTCGACGACACTCAGACCTACAGCTGCGCCTACTTCCAGCGCGATGACATGTCACTCGAAGAGGCCCAACTAGCCAAGATCGACCTTGCCCTCGGCAAACTCCATCTCGAGCCGGGCATGACGCTGCTGGACATCGGCTGTGGCTGGGGCGCCACCATGAAGCGAGCCATCGAGAAGTACGACGTCAACGTCGTAGGGCTGACTCTGAGCCGCAATCAGGCCGCGCACGTCGAGAACGTGATTGCCGAAATCCCTGGCGACCGGGACAGGCGCGTCGAGCTCATGGGGTGGGAGGAATTCGGTGGGTCCGTCGACCGCATCGTCTCCATCGGGGCCTTCGAGCACTTCGGCTACGACCGGTACGGCCACTTCTTCGACATGGCATACGAGGCCATGCCCGATGACGGAATCATGTTGCTGCACACCATCACCCGCGCGGGCCCCGAAGAGCGGGAGGAATTACGGCTCCCGGTGACCATGACATTGCTGAAGTTCACCAAGTTCATTGGCGACGAGATCTTCCCCGGCGGTCAGATCCCCGTGGTCGCGGAGGTGGAGAAGTTCTCAGGAGAAGCGGGCTTCACCGTCGACCGGATCCACCGGCTCAGGGAGCACTACGCGAAGACGCTAGACATCTGGGCGGCCACGTTGGCGGCTCGCCGCGATGACGCCATCGCCCTCCAATCGGAAGAGATGTACGAGCGGTACATGAAGTACCTGACGGGTTGCTCCAACTTCTTCCACAAGGGCTACACCGATCTCTGTCAGTTCACCCTGGCCAAGTAGGCCTTTACAGATTGCTTCCAAAGTGTCACGCTCTTGTCTGGTGTCGCGATAGGCTCGACGTACCGCACGACAACAGTCTCAGAGGTGGAATGCGATGAGCGCTCGGACGTTTGGAACCCGTTCCAGGGCCAATGCCGGTGGGTTGGGCAAGTACCAGCTCGACGTCACCGCATGCGACGTCGTCGACGTCGTGCGCTCGGCAGGCGGCTGGCTCTTCGATCGGTCGATGGCGGGTTGGAGCGTCAACGTGCTGATGCCCGGTGGATGCGACCCTCTGCCGCTGCAAATCCTCGGCGTCAATGCGGGGCCGCGGGATCAGCACGACGACTCGACCGCGCCGGCACGCGCCCTGGCCCTTGCCGCGTCCGCCGACGCCGTTTGCGCGGACGACGAGCTCAGGACGAACGTGCTGCGTGCCATGAAGCGCGGGATGGGCGACGTCCTCATCTGGGGCAACTCGTGGCCGGAAGGCATCGAGCGCGGCGTCGATCTCGTCGAGCACGAGCTCAGCGCCGCCGCCCGCGCCTTCAAGGGACATGCGCTCGCGGCCCTCGGCCTTTCCGAGCCGGTCGGCATGACCGAGGCCTTTCGTGGGCGGGCGAGCTTCCTCGCCGGCTACTCCGACCTGACGCCTTCGGTTGCCACTTCCTTGGCCCAGCGGTAGTCGGCCTTCCCCGCGGGGGAGCGCACCACCTTCGGCGTCCGGATGAACGCCTTCGGGATCTTGTAGCGGGCGATCGACGTTCTGCACACCTCGACGAGATCCTCGTCGGAGGCCTCGGCGCCGTCGGCCAACTGAACGACGGCGACCACTTCGCTGCCCCAACGCTCCGACGGTCGGCCCACCACGACGACGTCGTACACGCTCGGATGAGCGGCGATCGCGCGTTCGACCTCCTCGACGAAGATCTTCTCGCCGCCGGAGTTGATGGTGACCGAGTCTCGGCCAAGCAGCTGAATTCGTCCGTCGGACAACACATCCGCCCGGTCGCCTGGCACCGACCACCGCACGCCGTCGATGGTCGGGAACGTCTTGGCCGTCTTGGCCTGATCGCCGAGGTAGCCCAGCGGGATCAGGTCGCGCCGCGCCAGCCAGCCCTTGCCCTCGCCTGGTCGCAGCACCCGGTCGAGATCCGCGGAGACGACGGCGGTATCCGACTGCGGGGTGAAAGTCGCAGCCTGCGTCTCGGCGCCCGCGGTCGTTGCGGTGCTCATCTGCGCGCCGGACTCCGAGGCGCCGACTGCGTCGAGCAGCATCAGGTGGGGCAGCGCCGCCAGGATGCGCTCGCGCACCGTCGGTGACAGCGGGGCACCGCCGTTGGTGATGGTGAACAGGCCGGACAGGTCGTAGTCGCCGGTCTCGATCTCGTCGAGCAGCGGACGCGCGATCGCGTCGCCCACCACGGGGAGGCTCAGCACCTTCTCGCTCTCGACGAGCCGGAGCACCTCGGCGGGGCGCATCCGCTCGACGTCGTCGGGGATCACCAGCCGCCCGCCCATCGTGACGGCGTTGAAGGCGGCCCACTGAGCGGCGCCGTGCATGAACGGCGGAATCATCATCATCGACATCGCGCCCGCCGACGCTCGCGCCTTCTCGGCCAATTCGTCGTGTGACGCCATGGGCTGGTCGCTGCCCCACGGCCGGCCGCCCATCGACGATAGGAAGATGTCGTGCTGGCGCCACAACACGCCCTTGGGCATGCCCGTCGTGCCGCCGGTGTAGAGGACGTAGAGGTCGTCGCCGGACGGGGTGGGCATGCCGTCGGCCGGCGTCGGGGTGGACAGGATGGTCTCGTAGTCGACGGCACCAGGCAGCAGCGCGTTGCCCGATTGGTCGGCGACCTGGACCAGTACGCGAAGGTGCGGCAGCCGGTCACGGATCGCGGCCACCCGAGGGGCGAACTCGGCGGGGTAGACAAGCGCCTTGGACTTCGAGTCGGTCAGCAGGTACAGCAACTCGTCCTCGACGTAGCGATAGCTCGTGTTGAAGGGCGCCACACGGGCCCGGTAGGAGCCGATCATCGCCTCGAGGTACTCGTTGCCGTTGCGCAGGTAGATGCCGAGGTGGTCCTGCCCGGACTCGTGGCCCGCCAGCGCGTCGCGCTCGGTGTGGCAGCCCAGTCCGACCGAGGTCAGGTAGTTGGCGAAGCCGTCCACCCTTCGGTCAACCTCGGCGTAGGACAGCCGGCTGCCCCGCCACACCAGGAACGTCTGATCCGGGATCGTCCTGGCCACCGTGCCGAAGACGTCCGACAGGTTGAAGCTGATACCGCTACCCATGAGTCATGAACATACAGTGGCTTGCTGAGCGTATGGTCTGACGGTCGTCGGTCAGCCGGGAAAGAATCCCGCTCCGGTCAACGTGCCCGGCTGCCAGCCCTGCGCGCCCAGGCACACCATCGGACGGCCGTCGGGCGCCTGCGCGGCCACCTTCGGATTGGGGCACGGTGAACCGATCTCCTTGACCCCCTGCAGCGGGTAGGACGACACCCAGAAACCCGTGTAGACCGGTGGCCACTGGTTCGGGATGTAGTGGCACGCCAGCGTCGAGCCGCCGCGACTGCGGCCGAACGTGAACAGCTGATAGTTGTCGCACGGGGCGCTCAGCGCGGCCTCGTAGTTCATGCCGGGCACGTCGGTCGGATAACGGCCGGGGGTGTCCGGATACATCGGGCCTGGGTCGGGAAACGGATCGGCCATGGCGGACGGCGCCAGTGCGATGGCCGCCCCTGCGATCGCGACGGCGATCGTCAGCTCGCGAATCATGTGGATGAGCCCTCCAAACACGGTCGCCGCCCGGGCGGCTCCATCGACGTTGCGGCAAAGCCTAACGGGTCTCGTCGAGGACAAGAGCGCTTTCGATCGAGGCGCTAGGAGCAGCGGCCGTGGGTCATCCCCGTCATTCGCCGTCGAGCACGCTCACCGCGATGCCGTAGGGCAGGAACCGCACCTTGCGACCCGGATCGGTGTTGTTCCTGTTGGCGCGCAACGCGTCCAGTTCGCATCTGTACACCTCTTCGATGTGCGCGCCCCCGGCCTCATCGACGGTGTAGATGGACCAGACGCCGTCGCCGGTCTCACCCGCGGTCTCGGGCTCGGTCCTGGGGCGGGTCGACCTGGTGAACTCGTCGAGCAGCGTCGCCCAGCTCGCCTGCTTGCCGAGGCGGCCCAGTGCGTCCCGCAAGCCATCACCGGCCTCGCGCATGACGCGGTCGAAGTCCTCGGGGTCGATTCCGAAGGGATTCTGGCTCATGACGGACTCCTCATCTGCGCCGACTACCTGCGGAGCTTGTCTCCAGTGTGCAGCGCGTCGGTCGACTTCGCCACGGCGTTCACCCATCGGCGAACTTCAGTGGTAAGTGATTGGGTATGAACGCCACCCGGACCGAACTGCTCGCCGCCGTCGAACGTTCACCGCAGGCAGCGGGAGTCCACGACCGCGACGGCTGGGTCGGGCTCTTCACCCCAGAGGGGTGCATCGAGGACCCCGTCGGCTCGAGGCCACACCGCGGACGTGCGCAGATCGAGCGGTTCTACGACACCTTCATCGGACCGAGGGACATCACCTTCCACCGGCACACCGACGTCGTCTCGGGTTCGACCGTCATCCGCGACGTGACCCTCGAGGTGCAGATGGGGTCGTCGGTGACGATGCTGATCCCCACCTTTCTGCGCTACGACCTCGACGGTGAACTGAGAATTCAGCGGTTGCAGGCATTTTGGGAGCTTCCCGCGATGGTGTGGCAGTTCGCGCGTAGCGGCGTCGGCGCCGTGCCCGCGGGCGTTCGACTTCTCCGTGCGCTGCTTGCCAACCAGGGGCCGTCCGGAACGGGGGGTTTCCTGACGGGCTTCAGCGGGGTGGGCGCTCGCGCGAAGCCGCACCTCGCCGCGCTGCTCGACGACGCCTGCGCTGGCGACGAGGTCGCAGTGAAGCGGCGGTTGGCCGACACCGCACAGATCACCAGGGGAGACACCGACCGGATCGGGACGTCCGAACTGGTGGCTCTGCTGCACGGCGCCAGCTGGGACGGGATGATCCGCGCCGGGCACTCCGTCGTCGCCAGGGTGGAGCGCGCAGACCGTCATTTCGTGCTCCTCGCTGAGATCGACACCCATCCGATGACGGGCGGACGGAGCTGGGTGGGCCATCGGAGACGGATCCGTGCGGTGCGCGTGTTCGCCGAGGACCGGCCGACGTGAGACTGTGGTTGAACCATGTCTGACTACGACTCCATGACGTATGAGGAATTCGGTCGCCGGTTCTTCGAGATCGCCGTGACCGAGGAACGTGTCGGTGCCGCGATCGGACAGATCGCCGGCGCCGAGTTCCAGATCGGACCGATTGCACAGGGGCCCGGCAAGATCGCGAAGGTCACCGCCAAGGTCAAGGTTCAGCAACCGGCCGTGACGCGCAAGATCGGGCCGCAGATCACGTTCGACATCCGCATTCCGCTGGAGATCGACATGGTGATCGACCTGCGCATCGACAAGCCGCGCTTCATGGTGTTCGGCGAGATCGCCCTGCGGGCCACGGCCGTCGCCGCACATCCGCTGACGCTGATCCTGGACGTGCAGAAGCCGCGACCGTCCGACATCTCGATCCACATCACCTCGAAGACGTTGCGCGCCGAGTTGCTGAGGGTGGTCGCAGGTATCGACGCGGAGATCAAGAGGTTCATCGCGCTGCACGTCGCGGGCGAGATCGACAGCCCGGAGTCCGAGAAGGCCAAGGTCATCGACGTCGGTAGTCAGATCGCCGAGGTGTGGACCGGCGCCTGATTGGGCCAACCACAGAATTTCGCCGTAGTCTTTGCCGCGTGGACAGCAAATCGAAACCCGCCCGGATCGCCGTCTTGACCGTTGGCGTGCTCTCCGCTGCTCTGATGGCCGCAGCTCCCGCGCTGGCGGATCCTTCCACGGATCCGTCAACGGATGCTTCCACGGACGCCTTCATCAACTCGCTGGGCTCGGCGGGAGTCGGAATGGTCGACCCTGCCCAGGCGGCCGACCTCGGCCAGTCGGTGTGCCCGATGCTGTCGCAGCCCGGCCAGGACATGGCGGACACCGCAGCTCAGGTCGCCGACGCCGGCGGCATGTCCCTCGGCCCAGCGACCATGTTCACCGGCTTGGCGATCTCCGCCTTCTGCCCGAGCGCCATGAGCGCGATGGCCAACGGCGAGTCCCCCATTCCGCTGGGCCTACTCGGCGGACTCAGCGGCTTCGGCTCCTAGCGCCGTCGCCACGGGTTCGAGTTCCGGACGCTTCGGGCCACGCCCGTTGCCGCTGGACAACCCCCTCAGGTGACGCCAGATCCACGGCATCAGCAGATTCTGCGTCCACAGGGCTTGCGAATACATCCGTGACCGGAAGTCCGGCCTGACGGCGTCGGCTCTCGACGCCGCCCAATCATGGCTGCTGTCAGGCAGGTCGAGAGCCTCGGCGGCGGCCGCGGCGAACAGGGCGTGCCCACGGGGTGAGCCGTGCACGCGGTCGGGGCTCCAGACGTCCGGATCGCCCATCGACGGAGCGTCATAGAGGTCGACGAGCCGAAACCCGTGTCGCACGGCGGCCGCGCGGATGACCGCGTTGATCTGCAACACCCGGCCTCCGAGGAAGCGCCCGACCGGCAGGATCTTCTCCAGATCGGGGAATGTCGTCGTCACGATCGTGGCGCCGGTTTCGGCGAGCCTGTCGTGTAGCAGGTCGATGTCCGCGAGCGCGTTGTCGAAGGTGCGGCCGGGTCTGGTGACGTCGTTCATCCCGATGCAGCTGGTGATCAGGTCGGGCCGCATGGCGATGGCGTTGGGAAGCTGGTCGTCGAGGACGTCGCGGATGCGGCGGCCGCGCACGGCGAGGTTCGCGTACTGGACACCGGGGTGCAGTTCCTCGAGCCTGGCGGCGAGCCGATCGGCGAAGCCCTTCACGCCGGACGCGTCGTCGCCGTCCCACAGACCTTCGGTCTGGCTGTCGCCGAGTGCGACGTATCGCAGGTATGACCCATCAGTCACGGAGGCGACTCTAGCGGCGGCCCACCGACGCGTGTCGGCCGCACTCGACCGGATGGCCCTCAGCGGCGTGGGGGACCGTAGTGTTCCGGTTCGACGGAGGAGTTGACGACGTGCCACGAATGAGTGCCGGACTGCTGCTGTACCGGACCGGCGGGGGTGACGTCGAGGTGCTGATCGGCCATCCGGGCGGGCCGTTCTGGGCGCGCAAGGACGAAGCGGCGTGGTCGATTCCGAAGGGCGAGTACGCCGACGACGAGGATCCGTGGGCGGCGGCTCAGCGTGAGTTCGTCGAGGAGATCGGCCTCCCCGTGCCGGACGGTCCGCGCACCGCGCTGCCGCCGGTGAAACAGTCCGGCGGCAAGATCGTCACCGCCTTCGCCGTGGAAGCGGACCTCGACGTCACCGACAGCGTGAGCAACACCTTCGAACTGGAATGGCCGAAGGGATCGGGAAGGGTCAAGGAGTATCCCGAAATCGACCGCGTGGGTTGGTTTTCCATCGCAGAGGCTCAGACGAAGCTGCTGAAGGGTCAGCGCCCGCTGCTGGATTCCCTCATCGCCCATCTCGAAGACGTCTAACCGGAGAAGTCTCGATGGCGTTGATCGTCAGCTTGCGGCCGTGGATCCGCCAGCCCGCGGGCGTCAGCAGGTATTCGTCGTCGTACCGCAGATGCCACACCACGTCGGTGACCTGATCACCCGAGCGCGTCCAGTGATGCGCGATGCACGTGATGCGACCGAGCGCGTAACCGGGACCCGGCCCGTCGGCGTACACCTCGCCGACGATCGCGTGCTCGGTGCGGTCGACCGCTGCAAGCGCCTCCATCGCCTCGCGAACTCCGTCCCTGCCCCGCTTGACGATGACCGGATCCAGCTCGCGCGGCGGATCGGGAAGCCTCAATTCGGCTGTCTCGGTGAACAGTTCGATGACGTCGCCGTACCGGCGATCGTCGACGGCGGCGGCGTATAGATTGACCAGGTCCGCCACCGCAAGCCGGTCGCCCATGTGCAGCGTCACGGCAGGCCGTTGCCGCGCCGGATGTCCTCCCAGCACCTGAACCGGGACTGGCCGGTCTGCTGCATGCACACCCGGACCGGCGTCTCCTGCTCGGTGGGCAGCGGCGTCTCCGTCGGATCGATCGTCACCGTAGGTGGAGGCACCTCACCCTGGCTCAGCGACCAGATCGTCGCGCTGGTGCCCTGCAGCGCCGAGCAGTACGCCGTCGTTCCGCTCGCAGTGGTGCCGGTGCTACCCGCCGGGGAGCAGTCCGCGCCGATGACCGCGGCAGGGACCGGTGCCGAGGTGGTCGTGATCGTGTCGGTAGTCGTGGTCTCCGTGGGAGTGTCGGTGGTCGTGGCGGGCGGCGGAGGAGGCGGTGGCGGAGGCGGTAACGGTGCCGCCCGCGACGTGGTCGGCGTCGCGGTGGCCGGTGAAGGGACCCGCTCGTCGTCGGCCCTGGTCCACTCGAAGAGGCCGAACCCGATGGCCGCGACGAGAAGGATGGCCAGCACCGCGGGCACGATGACGCCCGCGCGCAACGGCGACCGTCGCTGCGGTGCCGCCGTGGGCACGGCTGGGGAGAGCCGTGTCTCGTCGGAGTCGTCGTTGCCGAGCCGGTGTCGCAGTGCACGGGCGAAATCGGCGCAGCGCTCGTACCGATCCGTTGGATCCTTGGCCAGCGCCTTGGCGAAGACGGGGTCCAGCGACGCGAGGTCGGGGCGCCGGTCACCGATCGCCGGCGGTGCCGCCGACAGATGCTGGCTGATGACCACGGCGGGATTCGAGTTCCGAAACGGCGGGACACCCGTCAACAGATGGAAGGCGGAGGCGGCCAATGCGTACTGATCCGCGCGCCCGTCCATGGCGCCGCCCATGAGCTGCTCGGGCGCGGCGTATGACACCGTGCCCACCGTCATGTTCGTCGCGGTGAGCCCGCTCGGATCATCGACCCAGCGGGCGATTCCGAAGTCCGCCAACAGAATTCGACTCTCAGACGACCCGGGGTTGGCCAGCAGGATGTTGGCGGGCTTCACGTCCCTGTGCAACAGGAGGCGTTGGTGCGCGTAGTCCAGCGCATCGGCGACGGCAGCGACGATCTCGGCGACCTCCGCCCCTGGCATCCCGTTGCGGAACTGGTCCTGCAGCAGACGACCGGCATCGGTGCCGTCGACGTAGTCCATGTCGATCCAGAGCTGACCGTCGAACTCGCCCCTGTCGTGCACGCCGACGATGTGGGGGTGCCACAGCGATGCGGCGATGTCCGCCTCGCGGTTGAACCGTTCGCGGTATTCGCGGTCCGCCGATACCTCGGGCCGCAGCACCTTCAGTGCGTCCTGGCGCGGCAATCGCGGATGCCGTACCAGGTAGACCTCGCCCATCCCGCCCGAGCCCAGGCGCCGCACGATGGTGTAACCGGCAAAGGTGGACCCCTCCTCCAACGGCATGGGCGAATAGTAGTCGGCCCGATGCGATCAGAGGTCGAGGATCAGGCCCTCGTCATCCGCGGCCCGCGAGACGCAGATCAGCATCATCCCGGCGTCGCGTTCGGGGTCGGTGAGCAGCGTGTCGCGATGATCCACCCCGCCCGCGAGCACCCGGGTGCGGCAGGTCCCGCAGAAACCCTGCTGACAGGAGTACGCAGCGTGCACGCCCTCGCGGTTCAGCGCCGCCAACAGCGTCTCGTCGCCGCCGACGCGGATGTCTCGACCCGTCGATGCCACCGACACCGAGAACTCGCTGCCGTCGACGACCGGGGGTGCCGCAAAGCGTTCGAAGTGCAGCTCGACGTCGTCGCGTCCCGCCAGCTCCATCCGCAGGGCCGTCAGCACCGGCGCGGGGCCGCACGCGTACACCGTCGTCCCATCGGGGCAGTCGCCGAGCAGTTCGGCGGCCGTCGGCAGGCCCGCCTCGTCGTCGGTGCGGACGTCGATGCGGTCACCGAACCGCGCCAGCTCGTCGAGGAACGGCAGGGTGTCGCGGCTGCGGCCCGCATAGATCATCGACC
>NZ_JBOGDD010000290.1:0-3972 GCF_050701675.1 Mycobacterium sp.
GGCGTCGGCTGGCTGGAGAACGACGTTGTGACCCTTCGCATCTCGACGCAGGTCATCGAGCACGCGGTCGAGATCGCCACGATCCTCGGACTGCCACAGAGCCAGGTACGCGTCATCGCCTCCTACATGGGCGGCGGTTTCGGCGGCAAGGAGGACATGACCGTCGAGCCGTACATCGCATTGCTGGTATGGCGGACCCGCCGCCCGGTGCGGATGATCTGGTCGCGCCAGGAGTCGATCCTGGCCAGCACCAAGCGGCACCCGTTCACCATGCACTACCGCACCGCGGCCGACGCGGAGGGAAAGATCTTGGCCGTCGACGCCGACATCATCGGCGATGCGGGCGCCTACCCCTGCCTCAGCGCCAGGGTGCTCTTCGCCGGGGCGGCGTTGTCGACGGGTCCCTACCGGGTTCCGGTGGTGCGCGCCACATCTCGAGCGGTCTTCACCAACAACGTTCCGACAAGCGCGTTCCGCGGGTTCGGCGCCATGCAGGTCGTCTTCGCCTACGAGTCCCAGATGGACGCGCTGGCCAACGCGCTCGGCCTCAGCCGAGAAGAGGTACGCGACCGCAACTACATCCAGCGCGGCGATCTCACGGCCGCGGGTGAACCGGTGACCACCGCCGTCGCCATCGCCCAGACCCGGCATGCGGCACTCGAAATGCTCGGTGAGCCAAGCCAACCCAGCGGCCCCAACAAGGTCGTCGGGCGCGGTTTCGGCGGCAGCATGCAGCCCTACGGTCGCACCATCTGGTTCCGTGATCACGCCGCCGCGTGGGTCACGCTGCAAGCGGACGGCACGCTGCTGATCCGCAGCGGCGTGACCGACTTGGGCGCCGGGCAGGCCGCCAGTCTGTGTCAGATCGCCTCCGAGATCCTCGGTGTCCCGCTGGTCGACATCAGTGTCTACATCGGCGACACCGCGCTCAACCCGCCCGCAGGCGGGACCTTCGCCACCCGCCAGCTGTACATGTCGGGCAATGCGATCCTGCGTGCGGCGCGAAAGCTGCGTGACCAGCTGACGCCGGTTGCCGCAAAGGAGTTGGGCGTGCCCGAGGACGCGCTGGTATGGACCGACGGAATGGTGCGCACCAGCCACGACGACACCGGCCTGAGTCTGTCCGAGGTGGTGCGCGCGGCGAACGAGGCGCGCGTCGACACCGCGGTGCTGAGCACGTGGCGCGCCCGTTCCGGCGGCTTCGATCCGCAGACCGGGCAGGGACACACGTTCCCGGACTACACATTCGGCACACATGCCGCCGAGGTGGAGGTCGACCTGGAGACCGGTGACGTCCGGCTGCTCAAGTACGCCGCCTGCCACGACGTGGGCCGGGCGATCAACCCGACCCGGGTGCAGGGACAGATCATCGGTGGCGCCGCCCAGGGCATCGGCTACGCATTGATGGAGGACTGTGTCACCGATGAAGGGCACCCGCTGTCGTCGTTGTTCGCCGACTACCTGATCCCGTCGTCGATGGACCTGCCCGACATCGGGGTCGCCGTCGTCGAGAGCGGCGAAGGCCGGGGCCCGCTCAATGCGCGGGGAATCGGTGAGCCGCCGATCGGCCCGCCTGCCGCCACCATCGCCAGCGCGGTGGAAGCCGCCATCGGCGTGCGGCCCACCGAGCTTCCCATCACCGCCGAGCGGGTGATGGCACTGCTGGACCGGCGAGCCGGGCAGCAGAACGAGAAGGGAAGGCGCGCATGAAGCTTCAGCATCAAACCGAGGTCGACGCCACACCGGAGGCTGTCTGGGCGTTCCTGCAGGACACCGCCGCCGTCGTGCAGTGCATGCCGGGCGCCGAACTCGTCGGGGACCTCGGCGACGACCGTTACGAAGGTGTGCTCCACGTAGCCATCGGTCCCCTCAAGATGAACTACGCGGGTAAGGCGTCGGTGGTCGAGCGCGACGCGGATGCGCACCGGATGGTGCTCGACGCCACCGGCCGCGACAAACGCGGCTCCGGCTCCGTGCAGGCACACGTGCATTTGCAGGTCGCGCCCGCCGATGTCGGCACCCGGATCGACGTCGTGTCCGACATCGATCTCACCGGCCGCATTGCTTCACTGGGCCGAGGCATCCGCGATGTCTCGAACCAGATGTTCGTTCAGTTCGCCGGTGAGCTCGGCGCACGCATCGAACGGCCGGCCCAGTCCGGTCAGCCGCAGACCGGGCCCGGCCGCGATGGTGCCTCCGCAGTCGCGACGGGGGCTGCCACGACGACCGCGACGGCACCTGCGCCACGGCCCGTCGATGCTGGAACATCAAGCGAGGTCAAGGTTTTCCCGCTGATCTGGGCCGTGACCCGAAATCGCCTTGCCGACTTCCTGGCGCGGCTGAGCACGCGCGTGCGGCCGGACTGAGGGCGAGCGGGTCCGTCAGTTCGGGCGCGGCGTGAGGCTCTTCTGCATCTCCGTGATCTGCAACGCAACACCCACCTGGATGGCCACCGGCGTGCTGGTACTGAACGGCCCGAGCAGCCGCTCGAGTTTGGCCAGCCGGTAGCGCAGCGTGTTGTAGTGGTAGTGCAGGTGGCGTGCCGCCTCGGCCATGTTCATGTTGTGTTCGATGAGCGTTTCCAGCGTGCGGAGCATCTCCGATCGCTCGGGGTCGCCGAGACGCAGCAGCGGTCCGAGCGTCTCCTCGGCATAGGTGCGGAGTTCCTCATCGCCGACCTGCGCGAGGAGCCGGAACAGGCCGAGCTCGCCGTACGCCGTCACCGCGCTGGTCCCTGACACGCGGTGGCCCAGTCGCAGGGCGGTGCGGGCCTCCTGATACGCCACGGCAATCCCGCCCGGCCCCGGGTAACTGCGGCTGACGCCGATGGCGTACTCGGCATGGGTGAACTGTGCGACCTCGGCTTGGACGGCCCGCGCGACCGCGGGCCCGTCCTCGTCAGCGCCGATCACCGCGACCAGCTCGGCGCCAAGGCCCGCCGCCGCGGCGGTCCGGTCCCGGCTGCGCACCGCCGACGCCCAGAATTCGATGGCCCGGTCATCGGCCAGTCGGGACTGCCGCTTGCTTGCCGGTGAACGCTCTGCCGTGCCCTCCTTGCCGCCCACCAGGACGACGATGTCGCGCTCAAGGTTCCACCCGAGGCCCGAGCCCAAGGTGTTGTGCTCGCCGGCTTCGAATTCGCTGCCGGTGATCAGCTCGAACAGCGCGTTGGACGCGAAGCGGCGCTCCACGGCGCCGACCGCAAGGTCACGCGTCACCGCGAGCGCGGCCACGATTGCCGCCTGCTCGACGGCCGCCACGCTGAACTCGCCGAACGGCGTGGCCCCTTCGACGGCGATCACGTAGCCGTGGTGGAGTCGTCCCGCACGGATCTCACTTGCGGCCCAGCGCTTTTGGGTCCGCTCGTCGGTGTGCATCGTCGGCCCATCGAGCTTTACGACGTCGACCGAATCGGCGGCCAGCAACTGCAGTTCGGCCAGCGGCGCCTGGTCTCCTGCGTGGGTCAAGACGACACCCACGGGGTCGGTGATGACGATGCTGGCGTCGCCCAACAGGGCCGACAACTTGTGCGCCAGTTCGTCGAGGCCTCCTCCGGAAAGGGTGATTTCGAGGAAGGAGTGATGGATCTCCTGCGCTCTCGCCAGCGCGGCGGCTTGCCTGTTGACGATGATGCCGAAGGCCCGGGACAGGATGTCGTCGAAGCGGATGCGTTCCGGGATGACGACCAGGGGAAGACCGAGCCGGTCGGCGACGTCGATCATCTCCTGGCCGAGCTCGGGCATGTAGCGATCGAGTTTGATACCGATCCCCGCCAACCCGAGCCGGTGCAGATCCTTCAGCAGCCGGCCCTTGCCTGCGCCCTCACGAGGCAGGGGGTAGCCGGTCGCGAGGAGGAATTCGTCGTGTCTGACCCACCGTCCGATGTCGGGCACCGTCATCACGTTCACGGCGCTGACCGACCGGCCGATGCCGGCGCGCCCTGCTATGAGCTGAGCGCCGGAGAGCACCTCG
>NZ_JBOGDD010000291.1:0-3147 GCF_050701675.1 Mycobacterium sp.
CGCCGTGGCGTCGACGGCCCTTGGGCGAGACGTGAAACGCCTCCTCGAATGGTCGTCGGACACCAAGACGGGCGACCGCGACGAGGTCACCCCGGGCGTGCCCGACCGGTCGTGGAGTCAGGTCAGCGTGTCGGCCAGGGAGTGCATCGGCGCCACCCGCTGTACGTTCGGCACCGACTGCTTCGCCGAGAAGGCGAAAGGTACCGCCGGCTTGGCTGACATTGTCGTCACCAACCACGCCCTGCTGGCCATCGACGCGATCTCCGACATCAACGTATTGCCCGAACACGAGCTGCTCGTCGTCGACGAGGCGCACGAGCTCGTCGACCGCGTGACGAGCGTGGCCACCGGCGAGCTGTCTGCGACGGTCGTCGGCGTGGCCCAGCGGCGTTCGGCCCGGCTCGTCGATCCCGAACTCGCGGAACGTCTGGAAGCGGCGGCCGCGACGTTCTCGTCGGCGATCTACGACGCAGAGCCAGGACGCAAGGACGTGCTCGACGACGAGATGTCCACCTGCCTCACCGTGCTCCGTGACGCGGCCGACAAGGTCCGGTCCGCCATCGACACCGCACCGGGCGATCCGAAGGCCGCGGCCGCCCGCAACGAGGCGGTCACGGCACTGAACGACGTCAGCGACACCGCGTCGCGCATGCTGTCGTCGTACGGGCCTTCGATCCCCGACCGGACGGACGTGGTGTGGCTGGACCACGAGGAGACGCGTTCGGCGGGCCGAAGGGCGATACTTCGAGTGGCCCCGTTGTCGGTGGCGAACCTGTTGCGCAACAGGCTGTTCGAGCAGGGAACCGTGATACTCACCTCGGCGACCCTGACCATCGGCGGGACGTTCGATGCGATGGCCCGGTCCTGGGGCCTCACCGGAAACGGTGAAGGCACCCCCGGATGGAAGGGCATCGACGTCGGTTCACCCTTCGCGCACGCGAAGTCGGGCATCCTCTACGTCGCCGCCCACCTGCCGCCGCCGGGGCGCGATGGCACCGGCTCGGCCGAACAACTCGACGAGATCGAGGGTCTCGTCACCGCTGCGGGCGGGCGGACGCTCGGTCTGTTCTCGTCGATGCGTGCCGCGAAGGCAACGGCTGAAGCGATGCGTGGCCGTCTCGACACCCCCGTGCTGTGCCAGGGCGAGGACACCACGTCGGCACTGATCCGCCGCTTCGCCGAGGATGACGAGACATCGCTATTCGGCACGCTGTCGCTGTGGCAGGGTGTCGACGTCCCCGGACCGTCGCTGTCGCTGGTCCTGATCGACCGAATTCCGTTCCCCCGCCCGGACGATCCGCTCATCACCGCCCGCCAACGCGCCGTGGCGGCGCACGGCGGCAACGGGTTCATGGCCGTCGCGGCAAGCCACGCCGCGCTGCTGCTCGCGCAGGGCGCTGGCCGGTTGCTTCGCCACGTCGACGACCGCGGCGTCATCGCCGTCCTGGACTCGCGGATGGCCACCGCGCGCTACGCCGGTTTCCTACGCGCCTCCCTTCCGCCGTTCTGGTCGACCACCGACTCCGGCCACGCACGGCGCGCGCTCGAGCGTCTGCGTTCGAAATAACCCGCCGACAACGCAGAACTTGGGATTGGGGTCCCCGGCGCTCACTAACCTGACGGTCAAGATCACGTGCGTGCCACAGCGGCCGCCGGGCGGACCGAAAGGCGGCGTCGATGGCACGACGGCATCTCCTGGGCGTGGTGCTCACCACTCTCCTACTCACGTCGTGCGCGACGACTATTCATGGCACGCCGGTCTCCGTGTTCGCCGATCCGTTCAGGGTGGCGGGCATGCCCGCCGTGAACGGCCCAACGGGCCTGCGCGACGACGCCGAGGCACCATCTCGCGACGTCGAGAACTCCGACGGTGGCAGGATCGACGACCTCGCAGGCAGCGCCGTCAGCGACATCGAGGAGTTCTGGGCCGAGCACTACGGCGAGACGTTCGACGGTGAATTCAGCCCGATAGAGGAATTCATCTCCTGGGATTCCACCGATTACGACGACGTCGACTTCTGCGGGGACAGCGCCCTTGGCCTCGTCAACGCCGGGTTTTGCTTCGACGACAACACCATCGGCTGGGATCGCGGCGAGCTACTGCCGCAACTGCGCAACGCCAACGGCGACATGGCGGTGACCATGGTGCTGGCGCACGAGTACGGGCACTCCGTCCAGAAGCAGTCCGGACTGGTGGACAAGAAGACGCCGACCATCGTCGGTGAGCAGCAGGCCGACTGCCTGGCGGGCGTCTACATGCGTTGGGTCGCCGAGGGCCATTCCAAGCGGTTCACGCTGAGCACCGGCGACGGGCTCAACAACCTCCTCGCGGCGATGATCGCGTTCCGCGACCCGTTGCTCTACGAGGGCGACTTCGAAGGCGGTGAGGACGAGCACGGTTCGGCGTTCGAGCGGGTGTCGGCATTCCAGTTCGGCTTCACCGATGGTGCGACGTCCTGCGCGGCAATCGATCTCGAGGAGATCAAGCAGCGTCGCGGCGACCTTCCGCTTCTGCTGCCCGACGACCAGACGGGCGAGCTGCCCGTCACCGAGGAGTCGGTGCAGTCGATCGTCGACGCGATGAACATCGTCTTCGAGCCGGCCGACCCGCCGCAGCTGAGCTTCGGGGACTTGGAGTGCCCCGACGCCCGCTCGGGCGCACCGGCGTCGTACTGCCCGTCGACCAACACCATCACCGTCGACCTGCCTGCGTTGCAGGAGCTGGGCCAGCCGTCAGCCGACGAGAACGGAATCGTGATGGGAGACAACACCGCTTACTCGGTGGTGGTCTCCAGATTCATGCAGGCGATTCAGCACCAACACGGCGGCGTCGTACTCGACAACGCCGAGGCTGCGCTGCGCACTGCCTGCCTGACCGGTGTCGCGACGGTGAAGCTGACGGATGAGATCACCACCCCGAACGGTGACACCATCGCGCTCACCGCGGGCGATATCGACGAGGCCGTCTCGGGCATCCTCGTCAACGGTCTTGCCGCCAGCGACGTCAACGGTGACTCGGTCCCTTCGGGCTTCTCGCGCATCGACGCCTTCCGCGTCGGCGTGCTTGGCGACGAGGCCCGCTGCTTCAAGCGCTTCGACTAACCCCCTTTTCGCGATTTCGGCGCGGAAATCCGTGCTGAACGCGGG
>NZ_JBOGDD010000292.1:0-5443 GCF_050701675.1 Mycobacterium sp.
CGGCAAGGCGCTTGCGCTCACCGTCGCCCACGATTCGGGAGCACGTCCCTCGTCAGACCACGGCCGCCCGGTCGAACCCTTGCGCCCCGCGTGCACCAGCTGGATTCCCGGAACTGAGCCTTGCGCCGTCACGAAGTCGGTGATGCGACGAAAGGCCATCGCTTGACGGTCATTCCACAAGCCGACGTCATAGATGCTGCTGCGCCCGATGGGATCGACCGCGGTGGCCTCGACCATGACCAGCGCCGCACCGGCGACCGCCCGCGAGCCCAAATGCTGCAGGTGCCAGTCCGAGGGCGTCCCGACGTCGTCCCCGTCCGGTGCCGCCGCGAACTGCATCATCGGAGACATCCAGGCCCGGTGGGCGAACGTCACCTCACGAAGTGAGAGCGGGGTGAACAAGTGAGCCATACTTGCTCCTAATCCCGTCCTGCGCCGATGGGCAGCGCAGCGTTGGCGCTATCCAGATGCTCGACGGTGCTGAAGATCAATTCGGTGTCGCCGATGTTCTCGATGTCGTGCAAGAGGTATTCGCCTGGCCCGAAATGGAAGTGCCGGGTCTCGCCCCGTTGGTAGGACACCTCGCGCACCGTGCCGTCGAAGGTATGTTGTCTGCTGCGGCCCGCGTTGACCGCGGTCCAGAAGTAGTCCAGCACATGGCGGTGAGCGTGCCAGCGTTCACCAGGGGCCAGCCTGATCTCCCAGACCCTGACCCTGCAGTCCTCGCTCAGCAGCCGAGAGCCGACTTCCCCGTCGTAGGCGTGCTCGGCGAACTCGGCCTTGAGCCACGCGGGCCAGCTCTCGAAATCCGACGAGACGAGCTCGCCGGCGAGAGGGAGGTCAGACAGGAATTCGTTGTCGTTCATGATCTTTCCCTTCGAACTGAGAGTGGTGGTCAGTTGCCCGGCCCGTAGAGACCGAACCGCAGGTCGGGGTCACCCGGAGTCCAGGTGTTGCTGAACTGCGAGCGCTCGCCCATCGCCACGACGCGGCGCAGCAGGGCGTCACTGAGCTGCAGCTGGGTCGGTTCCCATTTCACGAGCGCGGCCGCGATGTCGCCACCGGCCTCGGTGAGTGCGGCGGCCAGCGCCCAGCCGTCGGCGGCAGCCTTGGCCGTGCCCGCAGCGGCGTGCGGGCGCGCCGCGCAGGCCGCGTCGCCGATCAGGGCGACCCTGCCCATGGCCATGCGCGCCGAACGGGTATCCGACACGACCTGCAAGTACGGCATTTCGGTCGCGGCGATCACGTCGGCTATGGCGGGCGCGAACACGTCGGTGGCAGTCCGCCTCATCTCGTCGACGTAGCGGTCCTGAACCTGACCAGGGTGGACGGACACCGTGCCGGCGAATCCCCTTTTGTCGATCAGCATTTCGGTCAGATCCGGGCCCGCGGGGACATTGCGATACCAGACGTAGTTCATCAACCGGTCGTCGAGACCGAGGCCGTCCTCACCGGGAATGGGATACATCGTGATGTGGGAGTGCGGAATCACCTCGTAGGTGATGGCGTCCTGCAGTACCTCGCGGGTCGCGACGTCGAGGTCGCGCAGCGCAACCGTGCCACGCCAGCCGACGTAACCCGAATAGTGCAGTCCCGCGACGGGGTCGAACCGCTGCCGGGCCACGGAGGTGACGCCGTCGGCGAACACGACCAGGTCGGCGGACTCCTCTCTGCCGCTGACGAAGCGGACCGTCGCCCCGTCGCCGTCCTGACTGAATCCGCAGGCGTATTCGCCGTAGTGATAGTGCTCGGTGCCGAAGTCGGCCAACAGGGCCCGGTAGAACGTGCCCCAGGAGGTGTAGGTCCAGGTGCACCGTTCCCGGTACACCAGATCACCCGCGGGACCGAGATATTGGACATACGAGGTCGGCGTGCTCAGGTCGGCGAGGTCCTGGCTGCTGCGCTCGGTGAACCAGCGCACCGTGTCGGGTTGCAGCACGATGCCGCTGCCCCGGCCGTCGAGAGCGGTGGAGGTGCGCTCGTAGACGTCGACCGTGAACCCCAGGTCGCGCAACAGAAGGGCGGCGGTGAGCCCGCCGATCGAGCCGCCGATGACGATGGCGGAGGCATCGCCGTAGTCGGTCATGACGCACTCTCTTCGACGTGGTGGACGAGTTGGGGCGAGATCGGCTCCGTTGGCAGGGGGTGCCCACGCGTCTCCCTGGCGAAGGCGAGGCCGATGAGGGCGATGAGGCCGAACGCGGCGACCGCCGCGGTGGCCAGACCGAGGTTCCCGTCGAACCAAGAGGCGGCGATCGCACCGGCCGCCAGCGGACCGAGGGCGGTGACGTAACGACCGACGCTGTTGCACACGGCCAGTGCGGTTGCGCGCACACTCGGCGGGAACAGTTCGGGAGCGTAGATGAACGTTCCGGACAAGGCCCCGAAGAGACCGAACCCGAGAAGTGGCATGACGACCAGGAACTCGGTGTAACCGCGGTCGAAGGGGAAGGTCCACGCGACGGTGACCGCCGAGACGACGAAGCTCACCATGAACGCCTTGCGCCTGCCGATCGCGTCGGCGAGGAAGCCCCAAGAGGCGTACCCGATGATGCCGCCGGCGTTGAACAGCATCGCGGCGGTGGCCACGCGATGATCGGCCACCCCGGTAGGCAACTGTTCGGCCGCGGTGAGCTGGCGGATGATCTGCGGGTACCAGGTGGAGACGCTCCAGAAGGCGATGAGTGCACCGGACGCCAGAGCCGTGCAGACGAGCATCGGGTGCAACAGCGGGGGAGCGAGCAGCCTGCGCAGGACGAACCGGTCCGCAGACGTGCTGGTGCCGTTGTTCCTTCGGTCGCGGCGGGCACTGAGGTGCGCTCCGATCTCCGGTGGCTCGGGAACGTAGCGACGGATGAACCACACCACCAGCGCAGGCAGGCCCGCCAGTGCCAACATGTATCGCCAGCCATGGCTGCCGAGGATGGCGTAGGCCGCGGCCGCGGCGAAGAACCCGGCCGCGTAGCCCGACATCATGAGTCCACCCGCCTTGGCGCGGAACCGGTTTCGCCAGGTCTCGGCGATCAGCGCGGCGCCGACCGGTGCCTCAACGCCAGACCCGAGCCCGGCGATGAACCGCAGGATTCCGAGCTGCCACCAGGTGTCCGCGAACGCGGCCAGCGCACTGAAGACGGCGTACGTGAGGATGCCGAGGGACAGCACCCTGGTGCGCCCGAAGTAGTCGGCAAGGACTCCGAACAGGATGCCGCCGGTCGCCCAGCCGATCAGAAACAGTGCGACCGTCATTCCGCCGTAGTAGCCGATCGAGGCTGGGCTGGCTTGGATCCCGCTGTTGGGAAGCAACTCGGCCATCGCCGGCCCGAGGACGAGGACGTAGAGACTTCCGGCGAACCCGTCGAGCCCCCAGCCCAGGGCGGTGCCCGCGAGAACCAGCCACTGAGTTCGAGTGATCTCTCGGCGCCATCCCCGTTCACCTCCGGACGGCGCGGTATGAGTCGACATGCGAAATCCCTTCTTGGAGAGGCTCACTAGTTCAACCGGCCGTGTTCTGCGTCGCCGTACCAGTCCACGGGGTCGGCGGCGGTGCGGACGACGATGGTCTTGAGCCAGGAGAAGTCGTCGAACGACTCCGTTCCGGCATCCTTGCCGCTGCCGGATTCCTTGACGCCGCCCCACGGCAGGGACGGTTCCAGGCGATGGTGATCGTTGACCCAGACCATGCCCGCCACGATGCGGGACGCGACCCGGTGCGCTCTCCCGACGTCCGTGGTCCACACGCCTGCGCCGAGCCCGTATCTGTTGTCGTTGGCCATCAGCACTGCGTCGTCCTCGTGATCGAACGGGATGACGACCGCGACCGGGCCGAAGATCTCCTCACGCGCGGCGGTCATGACGATGGTGGCGTCGGCCAGCACCGTCGGCTCCAGGAAGAAGCCGTCCCGCAGGGGGTCCGGCAGGTCTGGCACTCCACCGCCTGCCGCGAGGCGCGCCCCTTCGTCGGCGCCGGTCTGGATGAGACGTCGCACCTTGTCCCGTTGGATGGCGCTGATCAGGGGACCCATCTGGGTGTCGGGCGCCATGGGATCGCCGACGCGGATGCTGCGTGCGCGTGCCGACAGGGCCGCTACGAACTCGTCGTAGACACCGCGCTGGACCAGGAATCGTGAACCCGCCACACAGGATTGGCCCGCCGCGACGAACGCCGAGAACGCGGCACCCTCGGCGGCGGCGACCGGGTCGACGTCGTCGAAGACGATGACCGGCGTCTTGCCTCCCAGTTCGGCGGTGACCCGCGCGAAGCGGCCCGCCGTGGCGACCGCCGCCGCACGGCCGGCCTCGGTTCCGCCCGTCAGGGTGATCTTGGCGACGCCTGCGTGCTGCGTCAGTCGGGCACCCGCCTCGCGCCCGCCGGTGACGACGTTGACGACGCCGTCGGGCAAACCGGCCCCAGTCATGATGTCTGCCAACGCAAGTGTGGTCAGCGGTGTCATCTCCGAGGGCTTCACCACGACGGTGTTGCCTCCTGCCAGCGCTGCGGACAAGCTGCGGGCGAGGATGAGCAGGGGATGGTTGAACGGGGTGATGATGCCGCAGACGCCGAGTGGTCGGCGTTCCTGGTAGGTCAGGTAGGGCCCGTCGCCGGGCAGCACGGCCTGGCGTTGCGCAGCCAGCAGGCCCGCGTTGTACCGAAACCACTCCGGCACCCTGGACAGCTGGGCGCGCGTCTCCGCGATCGGCCTGCCGTTGTTTCGGGCCTCCAAGGTATGGAGCCGGTCGGAGGCGCCCTCGACGGCATCGGCGATGCGCAGCAGGAGTCGGGCGCGCTGGCTGCGGACCAGCGCAGGCCACTCTCCGTGTTCGAACGCGGCCGTCGCGCGTGCCACGGCGGCGTCGACGGCCTCGGGGCCCTGTTCGACGACGGTCTCGATGACGGCGCCGGTCGCGGGGTTGATGATGCGTCGCACTTCGGGAGCTGGCGACGCAACGTCGCGTCGGAGGGTGTCGCTGTGAGTCATGTTATGAGTGTCGTCACACGGGGGACGCGGCATCAATGTCAGTCGACACACTATCTCTCCAACGACATGTTCCGCTCGACACTAGGTATGCGATCCTGATCGGTATGGCGGCAGTGAATTCGGGCGGGCGGCCAGGCGCCGAGCTTCTGACGTGGCTGAGCGCGTTGAGGGCGTTGAGCGCGGCGTCGACCTCGGCGACCGACCCTCGCCACGTTCTCGACCTGGTCGCCGATACGGCGAGAACCCTTCTCGCCTTTGACTTCTGCGGAGTGCTGACCCCAGACCCGGCAGCGGACAGTCTCGTCATCACGGGCTGGAGCGGACTGTCGTCCGAGTACGTGAACCGCGTGAACTCCGATCGGCCGGTCCGCCTGGACAGTGGCTCACCCTCGAGTCGCGCCTTCCACAGTGGCCAGGCCGTCGCCCTTCGGGACATCTCCGCCGAGTCGGAGTTCACGCCGTGGGGC
>NZ_JBOGDD010000293.1:0-5997 GCF_050701675.1 Mycobacterium sp.
GGGTCGACTCGACGAGGAACGCCGCGGAACCCGTCCACTCGCCGCCGGCCGACAAACCCTGCACGCATCGCAGCAGCACGAGAAGAAAAGGCGCTGCTATGCCGATGGTCGCGAAGTCCGGAAGTACGCCGATCAGCGTCGTCGCGGTGCCCATCGCGACGACCGAGACCGCGAGTTGCACCCGACGGCCGTACTTGTCGCCGATCGGGCCGAGCACGAAGCCGCCAAGCGGGCGCATGACGAACCCGACCGCGAATACCGCAAGCGACGACAGCAGCGCGACGAACGGCGAGGTGTCCGGCGGGAAGAACAGTGTTCCGATGATCGCCGCAAAGAATCCGTAGACAGCGAAGTCGAACCACTCCATGAAGTTTCCGATGCCGACGGCGAGCACGATGCGGAGGCGACTCGGAGGAGCCCCCGTCGTTGTTGCATTCACGCGAGCGACCTCCTCGTGCTCTTCTGCGTCCGACGCGTCAAGTGACCCCGAACCTACCCGAAGATTGTATGACAGTCATTCAATCTCTGGTTTTCGCGGGGTCGTCACGAGATGCCGCCGTGGTCTGGGCGACGTAGCGAGAAGGGAGCATCGAGAAGGGGACTTGGCAAGAAGGGGAGCCGAAGTCAGGCGACGCCGTCCTTCAGGCTCGACAACGCGGTGCGGGCCGCCGCGCGGATGTGCGCGGCCGTTAGCGCCGAGGCGCGGGAAGCGTCCCTGGCGGCGATTGCCTCGACGATTGCCCGCAGCTCGCCGACGGTGGTGCGCGCTCGCCCCGGTTCGCCGAGGGACGTCGCGCGCAGGACCTGCACGCGGGCCTGGATGACCTCGAGCAGCTGCTGCACGGCATTGGCCGAAGCTCCAGCGATGAGTACGACGTAGAACCCGTTCTTCGCCGCCAGAATCTCGCGCACCTCGGCGCCCGAATCGACGACGGCCGCGAATGCTTCGACCGACCGCCCGAGCTCCGCCACCTGCCCATCGCTGGCTCGCTCGATGAACCGCTGCACGATGAGCGACTCGAGTGAGGCACGCACCTCGTAGAGATCGATGGCGTCGTCCAGCGATGGCACGCTGACGATCGCGCCGCGCTGGGGCACGACCGTCACCAGCCCTTCCGAGGCGAGTTCGCGCAACGCCTCGCGGATGGTGGTGCGCGAGACGCCGAGGCTCTCGATGAGCTCACGCTCGACCAGTCGCTGGCCTGGCATGAGCTGAAGGTCGATGATCGCCTGTCGCAGCGTCGCTATGACCTGCTCGCGCAGAGGCGCAGCGGTGCGACCGACCGGCTCAGCCGACCACGAACCGGCGAGCGAGTTACCAGGCATGTCGTCCAGACTAAGCGTCGACTACGCAATCGGTACTGCGTCAAGGGGCTCAGGCGAGCACATTCGCGACCGCGGCGGCTCGCCCCGGTGCGGCCGGGTAGCGGTCACGGACGCGCGCGTCATGTCCTGGGATGACGGCGGCCCCGGTTTCGGCCGCGAGGCGATTGATGAAGGCGAGGCCCTCCTTCATCTGGTGAAGGTCGGTGAACGCGAAGAACGGCCATTCGTTCTCGATCTGCTCGTAGAAGTGGGCGGCGTCGACCGCGAGGATCAGGCCGCCATCCGCGGTCTCGATGCGCACCAGCAGCTCTCCAGGACAGTGCCCACCGATGGGATAGACCGTGATTCCCGGGAAGACCTCCGCCTCCTCCGAGATCAGCCGCAGCCGTCCCTCGTCGCGCGCCTTGCGTACCGGCTCGAGGTTCTCGGCCGTGGTGAATTCGCCATCCAGGCTGCCGGCCTCCCACTTACCGAACCAGTAGTCGTACTCGGCTTGGCCCGAGACGATCTGCGCGTTGGTGAACAGGCGCAGCTCGCCGATGTGGTCGTAGTGGAAGTGCGAGGTGATGACCATGTCGACCGTCGTCGGATCGACGTCGACGAGTTCGAGACCGACGGGCGGCGGAGTCACGCTGATCTCGCCCAACCAGTCCCGCGCCGGGATGTCGTAGCCGGTGTCGACGAGGATGGTCTTCTCCCCGGCGCGCAGCACCCAGAAGTTGTAGTCCATGTCCAGGTCACCGTCGGGCAGTCCGTACTGGGCATAGTCGTGGAGCACGTCGCTGCGGCGGACGACTCGCTCGCCGTACTTGACCTGCCAGACACTGATCGGTCCGCATTCCTCCGTCACGGGAACTCCTTGTCTCAAGTGGTGCGTCCGGTGTCTCTGGATCGAGTCTGGCGAGAGCACACGCGCCAGCGCAGCGATCATATGACCGTCATACAAAACGCACAATGACCGGTTGTGCGACGCATGTTGGTCGTTGACAAGGGATCGGCGGGCGAGATTAGAATCAAAAATTGTCAGACAGTCCGACAATATGGGCGACCTTCACTGCGTCGCTACCTCAACTCCTCAAGCCCGGACCACCTCAAGTCCGGACCAACCGAAGGGAAGCACTCGTGGGACGACTCGACGGCAAAGTAGCCCTCATCACCGGAGCCGCACGCGGACAAGGACGCGAAATGGCCGAGCTCTTCGTGCGCGAGAACGCGACGGCCGTCTACTCGGCGGACGTTCTGGATGCCGCCGACACGGACGACAGCACGGTGACCTTCCTCAAGATGGACGTGACCAAGTCCGATCAGTGGAAGGCCGTCATCGAGAAGATCGTGGCCGAGCACGGCCGGATCGACATCCTCATCAACAACGCCGCGATCTGTCTCTACGAGCCGATCCTCGAGACGACGGACGAGATCTACGACCGCGTGCTCGACATCGACCTCAAGAGCATCTTCTACGGCATGAAGACGGTATTGCCGCACATGGTCGAGGCGAAGAAGGGCTCGATCATCAACGTCTCGTCGATCTGGGGCCTCGCCGGAGTGCCCAGCTCGTATGCGTATCAAGCGGCCAAGGGCGCGATCCTGAACGTCAGCAAGAACGTCGCCGCGACGCACGGCCCTGACGGCGTGCGGTGCAACTCCCTGCACCCGGGTTACATCCTCTCGCCCATGAACGAGCACCAAGCTCCCGACATCAACGCCGCGCTGATCGCGGGCACGGTGCTCGGCCGCCCCGGCGAGGCGATCGAGACGGCGTACGCCGCGCTCTTCCTCGCAAGTGACGAAGCCAGCTACATCACCGGCACGTCGCTGGTGGTGGACGGGGGATACCTCGCCCCCTAGCGCCGGGCCTCAACGCAGAAAGCCCCGGCCGGTAGAACCGGCTAGGGCCTCTGGTCTGCTCAACGCGGTCGGGGTAGCGGGATTCGAACCCACGACCTCTTCGTCCCGAACGAAGCGCGCTACCAAGCTGCGCCATACCCCGCGTGAAGCCTCGCCAGCGTATCGCACCGGGACAGTGCGAAGCCAAACGCCCGGCCCGGGTTATGGGCGCTCGACAGTGACCGCGATCGCGATTGGCGCAGCGCCGTGTGGGTAGACCAGGGACACGGATGGGCGCACTGGAATGGAAGTGGCCGTCGTAGGCGTTGTAGCCAGCAAGTTCGATCGAGATCATTCGATCGCGAATCACCGAGGAGAGGCATTCACATGACCGCGTTGGGAGCCGCAATCTACTTTGGATTGTTCGCCATCGCCGCCCTGTGGCTGTTCCTGACGTCCGATCGTTTCGGCCGGGGTCAGGCCCAGCGACCCGAGCGCTCGAATTCGTGGAGTGCCGCAGTCGATTCCGACGGGTCCAGCCCACGGCTGGTGAGCCACTCCGCGTCGAAGTAGGTGTCGCTGTAGCGGTCGCCACTATCGGCCAGCAGCGTCACCACCGACCCACTGCGCCTCTCGGCGATCATTTCGGCCAGCAGGCCAAAGGCCCCCCACAGGTTGGTGCCCGTCGAAGGCCCGACCTTGCGGCCGAGGACCGCGCTGACGTGATGCGCCGCCGCCACTGAGCTGGCGTCGGGCACGATCACCATCCGGTCGATGACGTCGGGGAGGAACGACGGCTCCACCCTTGGCCTTCCGATGCCCTCGATCCGCGACGACCGGCCAATGACGTCCCGTCGGCCCTGCGCGTACGAGGGAAAGAACGCCGAGTTCTCCGGGTCCACCACGCACAGCCGGGTGTCGTAACGCCGGTAGCGCAGGTATCGACCGATCGTCGCGCTGGTGCCCCCGGTGCCCGCGCCGACGACGATCCACTCGGGAATCGGGAACCCCTCGTCGTGCATCTGGTCGAAGATCGATTCGGCGATGTTGTTGTTGCCGCGCCAGTCGGTGGCGCGTTCGGCGTTGGTGAACTGGTCGAGGTAGTGCCCGCCGGTCTCCTCCGCAAGCCGCTCGGCCTCGGCGTACACCTGCGACGACTCCGCTACGAAATGGCAACGGCCGCCTTGTGATTCGATGAGCTTGATCTTCGTGGCACTGGTCGACGACGGCATCACCGCGATGAACGGCAGACCAAGCATGGCGGCGAAGTATGCCTCCGACACGGCCGTCGAACCCGACGACGCCTCGATGACCGTCGTGTTCTCGCCGATCCAGCCGTTGCACAGCCCGTAGAGGAACAGCGACCGCGCGAGACGATGCTTGAGGCTGCCCGTGATGTGGGTCGTCTCGTCCTTGAGATACAGCTGCACGTCCACCCCGTCACACCAGGCCGACGGCAGGGGGTACCGCAGCAGATGGGTGTCGGCGCTACGCCGCGCGTCGGCCTCGATGAGTCGAACCGCGTTGTTCACCCATTCGCGCGGGTAGCGGCGGACGGCGACCGAGGTCCAGGTCGTCACCGTACCGATACTGCCGGATGGGACACGCCCGCCCTGCTGCCGAGGCTCCCGCCTCCGGTGGGCGCTGCCACCAGCGTCAACAGCGTCGCCTCCGGTCTGCAGCAGAACCGGTAGGGGGCGTACGGAGACGTACCGAGCCCGGCCGAGACGTGCAACTGCATGTTGGCGCCCCAGCGGGACGGCCCCTTGACCCGGGACGGGTCGATGTCGCAGTTGGTGACGATGGCGCCGTAGAACGGCACGCAGAGCTGTCCGCCATGGGTGTGGCCCGCCATGACCAGTTGGTATCCGTCGGCGGCGAAACGGTCGAGCACGCGGGTGTACGGCGAGTGCGTCAGGCCCAGCGTCAGGTTGGCCGCCTGGCTCGCAGGGCCCGCGATGGTCTCGTAGCGGTCGCGGGACAGGTGGGGATCGTCGACGCCCGCCACGGCGATGAGCTGCCCCTTGACCTCGATCTCGCGACGGGTGTGGGTCATGTCCAGCCAGCCGCGCTCGGTGAACGCCGCACGCAGGTCCTGCCACGGCAGCGGCTTGCCGGTGACGCGGTGTGACGGCTTGAAGAGGTAGCTCGTCGGGTTCTTCGGCGTCGGGGCGAAGTAGTCATTGCTGCCGAAGACGAAGAGGCCCGGCACCGAGAGAAGGTCGCTCAGGGCCTGCACCACTGATGGCACGGCCTTCGGGTGGGCCAGGTTGTCACCCGTGTTGATGACGAGGTCCGGCTCCAGACTGGCGAGCTCGCGCACCCAGGCCTGCTTGCGACGCTGTCCCGGCGTCATGTGGAAGTCGCTGAGGTGCAGCACCCGCAGCGGCGAGGATCCCGGTGTGAGGACCGGCATCGTCGTCTCCCGCACCACGAACGCATTGCGTTCGATCAGCGTCGCGTAGGCGATTCCCGCGGCCAGCGAACCGGCGGCCGTCGAACAGGCCAGGGTGGCGGATTTCTTCACAACCGTCGAACGGGCGAGCATGAACGCAGCCTACTGCCACTTCGTCGCGGTCACCGCCGGTCTCAGGAGCGCGTTAGGAACTCCACATCCCGTTTACGGCGGTGGCGGCGGCGGCGGCCCAAGCACCGGGACCGTGATGGGAGGCAGGCCGGGAATCAACACGACCGTCGAGCCGACCGGGGCGGGGATGGCATTGGGGTCGTTGGGGTCCAACGGTGGCAGCCCGGGCGGAGGTGGCGGCGGTGCCGGGGCGATGCCGTTGCTCACCTGAATGGTGATGATCGACCCGGGGACCGTCTGGCCGGACGGCGAAGTGC
>NZ_JBOGDD010000294.1:0-2080 GCF_050701675.1 Mycobacterium sp.
TCCTTCCACACCAGCCAGGGCGCGGCGACCTTGGCGGTCACCGTCATTCAGATCGGCTACGCCATCGGCCTGGTGCTGCTGCTGCCGATGGGGGATTTGATCGAGAACCGGCGGTTGACGTCAGCGATGCTCATCGTGACGGCAGTGGCACTGATTGTCGCCGGTTCGGCCCAGGGACTCGGGGTCTTTCTGGCGGCATCGGTGATCATCGGGGTGACCTCGGTGGTCGCGCAAATCCTGATCCCGTTTGCCGCGCACCTCGCTCCGGAGGCCAGTCGGGGTCGAATCGTGGGCTGGATCGGCAGCGGTCTACTGCTCGGGATACTGCTGGCCCGAACGCTTTCCAGCCTGGCTGCGGCGGCATGGGGCTGGCGCGCCATCTTCTTCATCTCTGCCGGGCTCGTGGTGGTCATGGCGTTCGTCCTCCTGCGTCTACTTCCGGCCCGTAGGCCCGACCACACCGGTAGCTACCTGACGTTGATGGCCTCGGTGCTCGACCTGGTGCGAACGCAGCCGCGGTTGCGACGACGCACGGTGTGCCAGGCGCTGATGTTCGCCGCGTTCAGCGCCTACTGGACCGGTATCAGCTATCAACTGATAACCACGCACGGTTTCAGTCAGGCTCAGATCGGGCTGTTCGCCTTGGTGGGTGCGGTGGGCGTCGTCGCCGCACCGGTGGCGGGCCGCATCGCCGATCGCGGAGATCGATTCGTCAGCGGCATCGCGCTTCTCATCGGCGTCGTCGCGATGTTGCTGTCCCGTTTCGGCTCGGGCAGCGTGATCTTGCTCGGCCTCGCCGCAGTGCTGCTCGACATCGCGATGACAGCGCATCAGGTCCTCAGCCAACGCGAGATCTACGAGCTGCGCCCGGATGCGCGGGCTCGCATCAACACCGTGTACATGGGGGGCGTGTTCGCGGGCGGCGCGCTTGGGTCCGCCCTTGCAGGCGTCCTGTACAGCGGGTCCGGGTGGAACGGCATCGCGAACGTCGGCATCGCCCTGCTCGCGCTGTCGTTCGTGCTGTGGGCCTTCGGTCGTTTCGGGAGTCGGGGCCGTCGACCGCCCCGCCCTTCTACGAACACCCCAGTGATCAGCGGAGTCCAGAAGCCCGGCGAAAGGCCGACGGCGTGTGGCCGTAGGTCTGCTTGAACGCCGCACTGAAGTGGCTGTGGCTGGAAAACCCCAAAGTCAAGGCCAATTCGGTGACGTCGTCATATTCGCCCAACAGATCCAATGCTCGCGCCAACCGTAGCTTCAACTGATACCGGTACAGCGGTGTGCCCTCGACTCGCTGGAACACTTCGGTCAGATACGTTGGTGACACGCCGACTTCGGCGGCGAGGTCAGCGAGGGTCCGCCTGCACCGCAGATCCGATGACACCACGAGTTTCGCGTGATCGACCAACCTTCGACTCGTCTCAGTGATTGGCCTGGTGCCCGAAAAACGTTGTCCCACAGCGTGGCGGATGAGGTCAAGTGTCAACGTCTCCGCCTCCAGGCCCTCGATCGTCCTGAGCCGCAGGCGATGTCGAAGGACGGCCGCGCGAGCCTGAGCGTGTGCGTCGACGCGCAGGCGCGGCCGGTTGAGCGTCGCGCGACCGCTGTTCTGCAGCAACTCGGTCGGCAACAGTTCCATCAGCGTGGCCGGACTGACCCCGATCGACAGTGACGAATCGCCGCCGCCCACGGGATGGCTGACCCGGTAGGGCTCGTCATCGTTGATGACGACGACCTGGCTCGCGTCGGCGATCGATTCCTTGCGCCCAACGTGATGAACGTAGACACCGCGATAGGGGAACACGAAGTGTGTCGCCGATGCGCATTCTTCTGGGCTTTCGTCGCCAGTGGCGCCAGGGCACTTCACGTCCCATACTGCCACGGTGTCCGTGGCCAACAGGGGCGTGGCTGCGAAGTCAGCCACGGCGACGTCGATCCTTCGCCGGATCGTCCCTGGGCGAGTGATCGACGATCAGTGGCCATCTGGTTGCCTTCATCGTCTGGTCCAACGTCTCGTGCGGCTGCTGACATTCCAGTGACCTAGGCGAGCCGTGTGGTCGGCAAGAGAGCTGAAGATTCTGAC
>NZ_JBOGDD010000295.1:0-15635 GCF_050701675.1 Mycobacterium sp.
CGGTGGAACTGCGATCGGTACCGGTTTGAACGCCCACAGTCGGTACGCACAGCTCGCCTGTGAAGAACTGCGCGCCGTGACCGAGTTACCGCTTGTCACCGCGGCGAATCTGGTGGAGGCGACCCAGGACGTGGGTTCGTTCGTCCAGCTGTCCGGCGTGCTCAAGCGCACCGCGGTCAAACTGTCCAAGATCTGCAACGATCTGCGGCTACTGTCGTCGGGCCCGCGCGCCGGCTTCGGCGAGATCAACCTGCCGCCGGTGCAAGCCGGGTCGAGCATCATGCCCGGCAAGGTCAATCCCGTGGTGCCCGAGGTGGTCAATCAGGTGGCCTTCGAAGTGATCGGCAACGACATCACCATCAGCATCGCGGCCGAAGGCGGCCAGTTGCAGCTCAACGCCTTCGAGCCGATCATCGCGCACAGCCTGTTCGAGTCCGTGACGCACCTGACGGCAGCGTGCGACGTGCTGCGCACGCGGTGCGTGGTCGGCATCACCGCCAACGTCGGCCACATGCGCGAGATGGTCGACCGTTCCATCGGGCTGGTGACCGCCCTGAACCCCTACATCGGTTATGAGGCCGCCACGAGGTTGGCGGCCGAGGCGCTCGAATCCGGTTCCGACGTCGCGTCTCTCGTCCTGGACCGTGGCCTGTTGACCGCCTCCCAGCTCGAGACCATCCTGGCACCCGCGAACCTGACGCAGCCCCTGGCGAGCGAAGAGAACGGCTAGTCGGCGCGGTGGACGGCCTCGCCACCGACCATGGTGAGAACCGTTCGCAGATCACTGATGTCGTCGACGGCGAAGATGTCGCCGTCGAGCAGCACCAGGTCGGCTTGTCGTCCGACCGCGATGCTGCCGGTGCTGTCGTCGCAGTGGTTCGCGAAGGCCGACCCGGCGGTGTATCCGCTCACGGCCGTCCGCAAATCAAGGCCCTCGAGCGCCAGCAAGGGCGTATCGAATACCCCGGCTCCGATGGCATGGGGGTCGGCGCGGGGGCCGGTGCGGTGCACGGCGGTGTGAATCGCCCACAGCGGATTGGGATCGGTGACCGGCCAGTCGCTCCCCATCGCCAGCGTGGCTCCTTCTCGGTGCAAGGAGCCGAACGGAAAGTGCCATGCTTCGCGTTCGGGACCCAGCAGGCCGAGTTTGCGCTCGACGATCTCGGTATCCCGGCGCGCCCACAGGGCCTGGATGTTCGCCACCACACCGAGTGCGGCGAACCGTGGAACATCCTGCGGATCTACGACGTCCAGATGCGCGATCTGATGTCTTCCGTCGAAGTCGGGCTGCGCGAGCCGGGCGCCTTCCAGTGCGTTCAGACACTCGCGTACCGCGCGATCGCCCACCGCGTGCATGTGGATCTGGAACCGCTCGGACGCCAGAGCGGACGTGATCTCCGCGAGGTCGCCGGGCGCGATGAACGACAGCCCGCTGGTCTCTGCCTCGCCCGGCGCGGTGCGATACGGCGCGAGCATCGCCGCCGTGCAGTTCTCACAGATCCCGTCCTGCATGACCTTGACTGTGGTGGCGCGGAAGCGCCCGTGTCCCGATGCCGCCCGTCGGGCCAGGAGGTCGTCGATCTGGTCGAGCCCGCGTTCGGCGCTCCACCACAGTGCGCCAACGACTCTGGCCGTCAGCTCACCCGAGGCGTCGGCCTCGAGATAGGTGGGCAGGATGTCGTCGAGTCCGAACAGCGGAATGCCCACCCCGGCGTCCTGCCACCCGGTGACACCCACCGAATGCAGGTGTCGTTGAGCCTCGAGCAGGGCGCGGTACATGAAATCCGGCGTGACCGAGGGGATGAGATCGGTGACCGGATCCGCAGCCCGCTCGAAGAGCATGCCCGTGGGCGTGCCCTCCGCATCGCGTACGATCCGGCCGCCGGCGGGATCGGCTGTGCTGCGGTCGATTCCGACGATCTCCAGCGCCTTGCTGTTCGCCCAGACGCCGTGCCCGTCGTGGCTGGTGAGCACCACCGGTCGATCGCTGACTACCGCGTCGATGTCACCGCGGACGGGGAAGCCCCCTGGGAATGCGTCGCCGTACCAACCGCCGCCGCTGATGACGGGTTCGTCGGGATGCGTGTGGGCGTAGTCGCCGATGGCGGCGAGGTAGCCCCCGCGGTCGTGGGGGAGTCGGGAGAGGTCGCACCGCAGCGCTTGCATGCCCGCGGCCACGGGATGGACGTGGGCGTCGATGAAGCCGGGAAGCACGCTGGCACCGCGAGCATCGATGATCTCGGTGCCCGGGCCGGTCAACTCCTCGGGCGCACCGTGGCCCACGTAGACGATCACACCGCCGCGGACGGCAACCGTATCGGGTTGGGGGGCAGGGGTGTCGGCGGTGAACACCGAGGCGTTGACGAACAGGGCATCGGCGATCACGCTAAGAGCGCCCGCTGTTCTCGTGTGCGAGGTAGCCGCGCTGGGTGGTGATGTGGTCGGCAAGATGTTTGGCGTCGTGCCAAACTCCCCAGATGAAGCTCGATCCGCGCCGCGAGAGCCATGGCAGCCCAAGGAAGTACACGCCGGGCTCGGACGACACCCCACGCCGGTGCTTCGGCTTGCCGCGCTCGTCCAGCGCATCGACCTTCAGCCAGCTGTAGTCGGTGGCGAAGCCGGTCGCCCAGATGATGGCGGTGACACCCGCGTCGGCGAGGTCGAGTTCGAGGAGAGGGTTGGTGGCGGACTCGGGGACGGGCCCAAGGATGCGCGCCTGCGGGTCTTCTGGGAGATCGAGACCGTTGCGTGCGACATAGGCGTCGGCCGCATCGAGCAGCGACATGTAGTTGGCGTCGCCGTTGGCGATGTTCTCGCTGAGGTCCGGCGCGAAACGCAGGATGCCGTCCTCGAACGTAGCGGTCATGCCGACGAGCTGAATGCCACGACCGGCGAGATCACGGAAGTCGACGGTGTGACCGCCGTGCGCTCCGCTGACGGCGATCGTGACGTGCTCCGCACCCAGGGGAGGAGTCTCGGCGTCCCACAGTCCCAGAACTCCGAGCCACCAGCAGAAGTCGCGTCCGCGATACCGCCGCGGAGGGCGGTCGTGCGGGCCGACGGAGAGGTACACCTGCCGTCCCGCCTGCCGAAGCTCATCCGCGATCTGCACCCCCGACGACCCGGCTCCGACTACCAGGACGGCGCCGTCGGGCAGCTGCCCGGGGTTGCGGTAGCCGCTGGAGTGCATCTGCAGCGGTACTGCGCCTGCGGGAACGATCGGCGGGAAGACGGGGCGCTGGAACGGTCCGGTCGCGGCGACGACGAAGCGTGCGTCGATGACTCCGTCAGACGTCTCGACGCGGAAGCCCGGCCGCCCAACGTGCCTCGTCACCGACGTCACCTCGACCCCGCACCGAATGGGCGCGCCGATCTTCTCGGCGTATGCGACGAAGTAATCCGCGACCTGCTCCTTGGAGGCGAAGGCATCGGGATCGAGGTCGAAGAACTCCAGGTTGGGGAAGCGGTCGTGCCAGGCAGGTCCGTTCGCGACGAGGGAATCCCAGCGCTCCGAGCGCCAGCGCTCGGCGATCCGGTGCCGCTCCAGGACCAGGTGCGGCACCCCGGACGCACCCAGATGCTCGCTCATCGCAAGGCCGGCCTGACCTCCGCCGACGACGAGGACGTCAACCTCTTGGCTCGACATACCTACCTCCGCTCCGACGCGACCCGCCTTGGTCTTGGGTGCGCGTACTCGCTTCGAATCCTGCGTGGGTCGCAGTGCCCCTGTCCAACAGATGTTTCTGAGCTTCTAGTTCTGATTTATTGATGTGGGATACGTGAAGTTCATCTGAAAAATCGATGTTCTGGGCCGGATATTTGCATTTTATGTCTGCGGCCTCACCGCTGATACTGAGGTGATCGCGATCGCCACGAGGCGAGCGCGCGACCCTGATCACACGACGAAGGTCGGTACCGATGAGCACACCCGCACCTCTTCCGGGGCAGGTCGAACGGCGAACCATCGAGCACGTTCCGCTCGACGAACGGCACGGCAAGGCCCGGGATCTGTTCACGGTGTGGTTCGGCTCCAACATCATGCTGCTGACGATCATCACCGGCGCGCTGGCGACGACGGTGTTCGGTCTTCCGCTGTGGGCTGGGGCGACGGCGATCATCCTCGGCAACCTGGTCGGCGGGGTGGTAATGGCACTGCACGCTGCCCAGGGCCCGCAGATGGGTGTCCCGCAGATGCTGCAGACCCGCGCTCAGTTCGGCTCGTACGGAAGTCTTCTCGTCGTCGTTCTGGTCGTGTTCATGTACCTCGGCTTCTTCGCCTCCAATGCGGTACTCGGCGGCCAGGCGTTGGCCAAGGTCACCGGACTGCCCGTCAACTGGGCGATCGTGATCATCGGATTGATCAGCGTCATCGCGACGGTCGTGGGCTATTCGCTGATCCACAAGGTGACGGCGCTGCTGTCCGTCGTCGCAGGCATCACGCTCGTCGTGGCATTCGTCTGGATCATCGCCGTCAACGGCGTCCCCGCGGATACCTGGCACACCGGTGGTTTCAGCTGGGCGGGCTTCATGGCCACGCTGTCGGTGGCCGCGCTGTGGCAGATCGCCTACGCGCCGTACGTTTCCGACTACACCCGCTACATGCCGCGGGACACCGGGCAGCGCGCCGCATTCTGGGGCACCTACACGGGCTGCGTCCTCGGCTCGGTGCTGCCGATGCTGCTGGGCGTTCTGGTCGGTGCGGCGCTGCCCACCGACGACACGCTGGAAGGTCTGTCCACCCTGACCCACGGCGTGTCGACCGGTGTCTTCGCGATCTTCGCCATCGGGATCACTGCGACCAATGCGATGAACCTCTACTGCGGAACCCTGTCCACGATCACCATCGGTCAGAACGTCTTTCCCCGCTGGACGCCGAAGGCGACGAGCCGAGCGGTTACCGCGGTCGTGCTGTTCGCGATCACCCTGGTCCCAGCGCTCGTCAGCGCCGACGACTTCCTGGCGAACTACGCCAACTTCCTGGCGCTGCTGTTGTGCGTGCTGATTCCGTGGACGGCGATCAATCTGGTCGACTACTACGTGCTGCGCCACGGCCATTACGACATCTCGGCGCTGTTCGAGCCCGACGGTGGGCGGTACGGCAGATTCAACTGGGTGGCCATCGGCTGCTACCTCGCCGGCATCCTGGTGCAGATTCCCTTCCTGTCCACCACGCTGTTCACCGGTTTCGCCGCCGCTGCCATGGGCGGGGTGGACATCTCGTGGATCGTCGGGCTCATCGTCATCTGCCCGCTCTACTACGTGCTGATGCGCCAACGGGTACTCGACTCCGCCATTGACGCCGCCGGCGCGCTGAAGTCCACGGAGACGATGGCGTGACCTTGGCCGACTATCTCGTCGTCGGCGGAGGTACTGCGGGATGCATTGTGGCGGCGCGCCTTTCCGAGGACCCCGAGACATGCGTGACGGTGATCGAGCCGGGCCCATCCGACGAGCACGAGCCCCGCGCCCGTGACATCCGTCGCTGGGCGGAGATGTTGGAAGGCGAGTACGACCTCGACTACCGCAGTGTCGCCCAGGAGCGTGGCAACTCGCACATCCGCCAGGCCCGGATGCGCATCCTCGGAGGCTGCTCGACGGCCAACACCATGATTTCGTGGCGCCCACTGCGGGCAGACCTGGACGAATGGGTGGCGCTGGGCGCCACCGGGTGGGACGCGGACACCGTAGGTCCGTGCTTCGACCGCCTCGCCACACCGATCACCCCGGTAGCCGAGCGGGACCGCAACCCGTATGTCGCCGACGTGGTGCAATCTGCACGCCAGGCACTGGATCTGCCGGCACGCACCAACTGGAATTCTGATCCCGACTTCGCCGAAACCGGCGTCGGAGCGGGCTTCTTCGAGATCGGCTATACGCCGGAAGATCATCTGCGTTCCTCCACCTCGGTGCACTCTCTGCACCAGGCGCTGCGCACCAGGCCCAATCTCGTGGTGCGCCATGGCGAGCAAGCGGTGCGCATCTTGGTCGAGGACGGTGCCGCGGTGGGTGTGGTGACCCGCAACCAGGACGGTGAACTGACGGAGGTGCGGGCCCGCCGCGAGGTGGTGGTGTGTTGTGGGGCAATCGATTCGCCGAAGCTGCTGCAACTGTCGGGGATCGGTCCCGCCGGCGTGCTGCGGGATGCCGGAGTGGACGTGCTGGTCGACCTGCCCGGTGTCGGTGAGAATCTGATGGACCACGCCGAGGGGCTCATCGTGTGGGAGACGGACCGTGTCGTTCCCGACACCTGCGCGACGGGATGGGATGCCGGGGCAGCCGTGCGACTGAGCGATCAAGGTCCCGCCCGCCCGGATGTGTTGATGCACTTCCCGGTTGAGGCCGTCGCTGATCATGCGGTCACCTACGGCGCCGTGCTACCGGAGCGCATCGTGTCCATCGCTCCCAACGTGGCCAAGCCGCGCAGCCGCGGTCGGGTGTGGATCACGAGTGACGATCCTTCCCGCCCTCCGTCGATCGACTACCGGTACTTCACCGATCCCGAAGGCCGCGACGAAGCGACGCTCGTCGCAGGAATCCGGCTCGCTCGACGCGTTGCAGCGCAGACGCCCATGTCGGAATGGATTGTCCGCGAGGTCTTTCCAGGACCGGAGCTCGAGTCAGACGAAGAACTGTCGGAGGCACTGCGGGCCACCCACCAAACCGTGTACCACGTGTCGGGCACGTGCAGAATGGGTGGTGACGACGATCCGATGGCCGTGTGTGATCCCAGCTTGCGGGTTCGCGGCATCACGGGTCTGCGCGTGGTGGACGCTTCGGTGTTTCCGACCATCCCGTCGGTGAATCCCGTGGGCACCGTCATGGCGTTGGCCGAGCGAGCCAGCGACCTACTGATTACCGGCGCACGGGAATAGCACTTGGGGCCCAGAGCGCCCCAGCGTCGTGCTCGGCGGCGGCCACGGCGGCGGTGAGATCCAGGGCCGCCACGAGCAGATACGCCTCGTTCCCGTTTCCGTCCCACCTGGGTGCCTCAGCGGTCACCGCGCCGTCGGGGGCGATGATCCGGCTGCAGCCCAACAGAGCGTTCGGCCCTTCGCCACCGCTCTGGTTGGCCATCAACCACCACTGACCGTTGGCCAGGGCATTGGCGGGATACAGGATGTCCCACCATGACTCCGTTGCGGTCTCGTAGGCGGACACCGAGATGACCACGCGTGCACCGAGATCGTGCAGTGCCCTGGCGTATTCGGGATGGTCACCGTCGAAGCAGATACTGAGCCCGACGGTCCCGATGCCGTCGACGTCCACCACGGTCGGTTCCGAGCCGGCCGTGAACACGTCATCCTCGGCCAGCGGTGTGTAGAGGTGCACCTTGCGGTGTCGCGCCCGAAGGCTGCCATCCGGTCCGTAGACGACGGCCGTGTTGAAGAGCCGGCCGTCCCGATCGATCTCGGGCACGGACCCCGCGAAGAGCCAGACACCGTATTGCGAGGCGGCCGCTGCGAGCTCACGGCCGCGTTCTCCATCGAGTGGCTCGGCGGCGACGCCCGCGTCATCGGCCAGCGACGCCGCGTCGTATCCGGATGCCCATAGTTCGGGGAGCACGATGAGTTCGCAGCCTCGCGCGGCCAGCGACCCGATGTGGGTCAGCGCGGTGTCCAGGTTTCGCCGAGGCTCGCCGCAGATGGCGTGCCACTGCGCGATGCCGACGGTTGTCGTGCTCATGACGGCGCCTCTCAACCCATGGATTCCGTGCTGCCCCCGCCATCGTGGGTGGTCGGCAGAGGCGGCGTCAAGCACAATGTTCCGATCTACGGCATCTCGAAATCGTATGGGCCGCAGCTATCCGCTGACCGGCCTCGAGGGCGTGAACTGGATCGGTGCGCGATGGGGAAGCATCCTGGTATGTGCGCCGGCCTCGGCGAGGCCTTTGGCCAGGTGGTCGGTGACCGCGGCGGCGGTGAGGCTGCCCTTGAACTTGTCGGGGGCGATCAGGACTCTCATGGGGTGGTCGCTACTCTGGGCTGGGCGAGGTCCGGTTGGATCCGTGAGTCCCGTTGGCGGCGACGGGTTCTGAACCTGCCATCGTCACGGGGGCGGATGCGCCTGCCATCGCCAGCTGCGCGCCACTGTCGGCGCGGACGAGGTCATGACTTGACGGGTCGTACGGGTTCACCTCGGTGTCCTCGCTGGGATCGAACAGCGGCTCGACGTCGTCGCCGGCGAACACGGCCCGGGCGCGAACCACGTCCAGCTCGTTGTTCCACTTCGCGACGAACAGGGTGGCCACCGCGTTACCGATGAAGTTGACCAGCGCCCGGCACTCGGACATGAACTTGTCGATACCGAAGATCAACATGATGCCCACTACCGGGATGTGCCCGATTGTGCTCAACGTGGCTGTGAGAGCGATGAATCCGCCACCGGCGACGCCGGCTGCGCCTTTGGAGGTCAGCAGCATTACTGCGAGCAGTCCGATCTGCTGACCGACCGTGAGATTGGTGTTGGTGGCCTGTGCGATGTACAGCGCGGCCAGCGATAGGTAGATCGCCGCGCCGTCGAGGTTGAAGCTGTATCCGGTCGGGACCACCAGGCCGACGGTGGGTTTGCTGACGCCGGCGTACTCCATCTTGCGCATCAAGCCGGGCAGTGCAGGCTCGGCGGTCGAGGTGCCCAGGATCAGCAGCAACTCCTCGCGGAGGTACTTGAGCATGTGCCAGATGTTGAGGCGCAGGTATGCCATGACCGAACCGAGCACGACGAAGACGAACAGCGCAGACGTCACATAGAACAGCGCGATGAGCGATCCAAGGCTGGTGAGCGTGGATACTCCGTACTCGCCGATCGCGTAGGCCATCGCGCCGAAGGCGCCCAGCGGGGCGAGCTTCATGACGTAGTTCAGGATTTTGAAGATGATCTGGGTGAGCCGGTTGATCATGTCAAGGACGGGCCCGCCGATGTGACCGACGGCGTTGAGTGCGATGCCGAAAAGCACTGCCATGAAGATGATCTGCAGGATGTCACCCTCGACGAACGGGGCGGCCACGCTGTTTGGCACGATGCCAGTGACGTACTCCCACCAATGATTGTTTTCACCAGTGGCGATCAACTTGGCCGCGGAATCGCTGGTCTCGATGGTGCCGGGGTCGGCGTTCACGCCGTCACCGGCGCGGAAGACATTGATCGCCACCAGGCCGAAGAGCATCGCGAGGATTGTGCCGACCTGGAAGTAGCCAAGCGCCTTGAGGCCTGTCACCCCGACCTTCTTGAGGTCGGCAACGCTGGCGATCCCGCCCACGATGGTCAGGAAGACGATGGGTCCGATCAGCATCTTCATCGCGGTGACGAAGGTGGTCCCGATCGGCTCCATCGCCACTCCCGCCGACGGCGCGAGCCAGCCGAGCAGGACGCCGATGATGATTGCTAGCAGTACCCAGAAGTAGAGCTGCTTGTACCAGCGCTTCTTCTCGTGATTGGGCCGGTAGGCCCCCTCGGTGCTGGTGGTTGATGTGTGTGTGTCCATGACGTCACCTCTATGTGGGCGTGTGGATTGTGTCTAGCAGGGCGGTCAGGCAGACGCGGGTGCGAGCACCACCGATAGCGCGGTGACGATGGCGTCGGTGACCTCGTCGGTGTTGGACGTTCCGCCGATGTCGCGGGTGAGAACGCCGCTGGCGGTGGCGGTTTCGATTGCTGTCTCGACGCGGCGGGCCTCGTTGTGCAGCCCGAAGTGATCCAGCATCAGCGCGGCGCTGGCGATCGCGCCGACCGGGTTGGCGATCCCCTCACCGGCGATGTCGGGGGCCGATCCGTGCACCGGCTCGAACATGCTCGGAAAGCGCCGTTCCGGGTTCAGGTTGGCGCTCGCCGCGATGCCCAGGCTGCCAGCCAACGCAGAACCCAGATCCGAGAGGATGTCGGCGTTGAGGTTGGAGGCCACGACGACCGACAGTTCTTCGGGATGCAATACGAACTTCGCGCTCATCGCGTCGACGAGCACGCTTTCGGTGTCGACGTCGGGGTAATCTAGCGCGACCCGCTTGAAGACGTCGTCCCACAGCACCATCCCGTACTGCTGGGCATTGGACTTGGTGACGCTGGAGACCTTTTTCACCGCACGGGTGCGGGCCAACTCGAATGCGAAACGCATGATGCGTTCGCAACCCTTGTCGGTGAACAGCGCCGTCTGCAGGGCGATTTCGTTGCCCGGTCCGCGTCCGCTGAGATTGCGCCCACCCAGGCCGGCGTACTCGCCTTCGCTGTTCTCGCGGACGACGACCCAGTCGAGGTCGGTGTCGTCGGCCTTGCGCAGCGGGGAGACGATGCCCGGCAGGAACTTCACCGGCCGGACGTTGGCCCACTGGTCGAAGTTCTGGGTGATGTTGAGGCGCAGGCCCCACAGGCTGACGTGGTCGGGCACGTTGCGCCAACCGACTGCGCCGAAGTAGATGGCGTCGAAGGCCTTTAGCGTCTCCAATCCATCGTCGGCCATCATCGTGCCCGTCTGCTCGTAGTATTCGCAGCCCCAGGGAAGTTCCTCCCAATCAAAGGCGAACCTGCCGTCGGACTGCGAGGCCAGCGTGTCGAGCACTCGGCGTCCGGCGGCCACGACTTCCTTGCCGACACCGTCGGCGGGAATCGCGGCGATCTTGAAGGTCTGCTCTGGGGCGAGCGATGCGACGGGGGAATTGGCTGCCATGCTGGTCTCGTCTCGTCTTCGGTGGTGTGGATCACAATTGGTGATGACCCCATTAGCCGTCCCACCGATTGATTCGTCTAAGACCAGAAGTTGATACGCCGTATAGGCTGAGCCTATTTACGCAGGTGAAGGGCCGGCATGGATATCAGGCAGCTCAAGTTCTTTCTCGCGGTGGTGGATCACAAGGGGATCAGCCGGGCCGCCGAGCACCTCAGGGTGGCCCAGCCGTCGCTGTCGCAGGCGATCGCCACATTTGAGCGTGAGCTGGGTATGCCGCTGTTTCATCGCATCGGCCGTGGCGTCGTCTTAAGTGAGGCCGGGTCAGCTCTCGTAGGGCCAGCCCGGGTGGTGTTGCGCGACCTCGACGAGGCCACGGCGATCATGCGAGAACTCAAAGGTCTTCGGGGCGGACGGATCGACCTGGTGACGATGCCCTCGCCGGGCATGGAGCCGTTGACCACGATCCTCACTGCGTTCACCCGAGCCCATCCTGAGGTGACGGTGAACGCGGAAGCGGCATTCACCCCGGAAGAAGTGCTCGCCCTGGTCCGGTCCGGTGCCGCCGAGATCGGCGTCCTGGGCTCCGCTGAACCCACGCAGGCGGCCGACCTCGACGTGATACCGCTAGAGCGCCAAGCCTTGGTGCTCATTTCCGGCCCCGACGATCCAGGAACCAGCGACCCCACCATCTCGCGCACCGGCCTCACCGGATGCAGACTGATTGTGTCTCAACGAGGTTCACAGATGCGGGCTCTCGTGGACGATGTCCTCGCCAGTGGCATCGACGTCAGCATCGTGGCCGAGATCGCTCACCGCACATCGATTCTGCCGATGGTCCTCAAGGGCCTTGGCCGCGCTGTCATGCCTTCCTCGTGGAGCGAGTCGGCCCGCCGCTCCGGAGCCCGGGTGCAAACGATCACACCCGAGTCATATCTACACGTCGCCGCGGTAAGCCGACGCGTGCATCTCACGACACCTGCGACCGCGCTGATGGTCGAAGCTCGCGCCTACGCCGCTCGGGAGCCGGACTGAGAGTCCCAAGAACGCTGCAGGCCCGACCTCTCGTGGGCTGGGTCCACGCAGCCGGCGCGGATCTGGTCGGGGCGGTGCGTGAGCGTCGACGACCCTGCGCATCATTGATCTTCCCGAGATCACGTCAGTAGCCACCAAGCCGCTTGTCTTCGATGCGGTCCGAGATGCGTGGTGGCACGCTACGTTTGCGCTCCCGACGGTGTGCTCGGCGGCGGTCTCGAACCACATATTCGTCGACATGGCGGTGTTTATCTGGTGGCGCGAACCCGGTCCGCGTGTCAGGTCAGGCCGTGCACGGCGAAGTACGCCGACGCGCGGGCGGCGGTCAGGTCGGGGTCGGTGAACAGGCCGATGGCGTCGCCGGCGCGGACCAGCTCCGCCAGATGTTGCAAGCTTCGCCCGGTTTCGAAGCCACCGATCATGCGGAAGTGGTCTTGTCGGCCGTTGAGATACGCCAGCCACGCGATGCCGACCTTGTAGTACTGCGTCGGCGCGGCGAACACCAGGCGGCTCAGCGCCTCGGTGGGACCGAGGATGGCTCGGAATCCCGGCTCGTCACCCTCGTCGAGTCGAGCGAATGCCGCAGAGGCGAAGGGAGCGATGGCCGCGAAGGCGCCGAGCAGGGCGTCGCTGGAACGGATTCCGTCGCCGGCGATCAGGTCGACGTAGTTGTAGTCGTCACCGGTGAAGACACGTGCAGGCTCCGGGAGGCGATCGCGGAGCTCGATCTCCAGTGCGGGATCGAGCAACGACATCTTGATCCCGCGCACGCTTGCGAGGTGGTTGGTGATGATCCGAATGACGGGTTCCATCGCGGCCCTGGGTTCGGTGAAACCCCAGTAACCGGTCAGCGCCGGGTCGAACATCGCACCGAGCCAATGCAATACGACAGGCCGGGTCGCCGATGCCAGCACCGCGTCGTAGACCGCGAGGTAGTCGTCGGGTCCGGTTGCGGCGCGGGCAAGGTCGCGACTGGCCATGAGAACGACCTCGCCGCCGGCGGATTCGATGGCATCGATCTGTTCGATGTACGCGTCACGGATCTCGTGCAGGGATGGCGTCGGCGTGCTCAGTTGGTCGGTGCCGACCCCGACCACGACCCGGCCGCCAACGGACCGTGCCTCGCGGAGCGTGCGTAGCGCCAGTTCCTTGGCCGCAGCCCAGTCCAGGCCCATGCCGCGTTGGGCGGTGTCCATCGATTCTGCGACACCCAGCCCCAGCGACCAGAGGTCGTGGCGCAGCCGCAGGGTGGCGTCCCAGTCGATGGCGTCGCCGTGGTCGGCGGTTGATGCACGCAGCGGGTCGGCGACGACGTGCGCTGCCGCGTAGACCGCCCGGCTCGTCGGTGGCGTGGAGCGCGCCGCGAGGCGGGCGGGCTGGTTGAGCAGCAACCGGTTGGTGGAGTGATCGGCCGCTGGAAGAAGCAGGGAAACCATGGCTGTCGTCCTTCAGCGGGCGTCGAGTCCACCGTCGGCCAGGATGGTCTGGCCGGTGATGAAGCTGGCGGAATCGCTGACCAGGAAGGACAGCAGGGCGGCGATCTCTTCGGGTTCGCCAGCACGGCCGAGCAGGTTGGAGCGGACTTCCTTGCGGACCTCGTCTGACCAGGTCTCGGCCATGTCGGTCATGACGAATCCCGGGGCGACGGCGTTCACGGTGATCGACGGTGCCAGGGCCTTGGCGAACGAGACGGTTACGTTCTCCAATGCGGCCTTGGCTGCCGAGTAGCCGGTCACTTCGGGGCTGGCGAGGTTGTCGCGTCCGCGGATGGACGACACGGTCACGATGCGGCCGCCGCCCTTGGCCAGCATCAGGGGCGCCACCGAGCGGATGAAGTTGACCGGCGCCAAGACGTTGGCGCGGTACTCGTCGAGCCAGACATCGGTGTCGCCGGTCATGGCGTCAGTGGCGGCGACGGCACCAAGCGTGCAGATCAGGGCGTCGGGGATGTACCCCTGGTCCTTGACCTCGTCGATCATCGCTTGTACGGCGCCGGCGTCCTGCCCGTCGCAGCTGAAGGCGGGTGCCCCAAGGTCGGCCGAGAGTTTCTTCAGGCCTTCGGATTCGGTGCGGCCGTGCAGGATGACCTGCGATCCGGCTGCCGCTTCGAGTCGTGCGGTGGCGGCGCCGATTCCGCGGGACGATCCGGCGATCAATACGGTCCTGGCCATCTACTGACTCCTTCTGACGGTGGTGGGGATGGTTTCGCCGGCCTCGGCGAGGTAGGCACCGGCCAACGAGTCGACGAGAGCCGAGAGACCGGTCGTGCTGGGTTGTACGAGTGCTTGTTTGAGGACGGCTTGGGCGATGGGTGTGGTGTGCAGCAGGTCCTCGACGAGCTGTGAAACGCAGGTGTCGATGCCCTCGGTCTTGGCGACGAAGTCGACGATGCCGAGCCGCAGTGCATCGTCGGCGGTTAGTGTGCGACCAGTTAGCGCGAGGATCCGCGCGGCGGCGGGTCCCGCGATGCCGAGGACACGGCTGAGCCCGGACCATCCTGGGGTGGTGCCCAGCGTCGCCTCGGGCAGCCCCACCCCGATGCCGTGTGCCGCAACGCGGAAGTCGCAGTGCAAGGCCAACTCAAGGCCGCCGCCGAAGGCGCTGCCGGACATCGCGGCGATGGTGGTCTGCGGCAGAGCTGCCAGTGCTCCGAACACCCGCTGGCCCAACCGGCTCCAGCGTCCGCGGATGGCTTCGCTGGACAGGCCGCCGAACTCGGTGGTGTCCGCACCGGCGCAGAAGACGGTGCCTGCGCCTTCGACGATGACGACGCGGATCCCTTGGGTGTCGGCGACAGTCGTCAGCCGGTCGTCGAGCTGGGTGAGCATGTGGGTGCTCAAGGCGTTGCGCTTGTTTGGTCGGTCCAACACGATACGCGCCAGCGGACCCGCGAGCTCGAGACGTACCTGCCCGCCGGCGTCGCCGCTCATCGGGGTGGAGAGGTGTTGCGCTGCAGGCTGGTCCAGCGGCGCTCGGTGAGCAGGTCGATGTTGGCGCGGCCGCCAAGGTCGTCGCCCAGTCCGGAGGCAGCGGTGCCGCCGAACGGAACCTGTGACTCGTGCATGGCCGAGCCGTCATTGACGTGGACCATCCCGGAGCGGATCCGGTCGGCGACGGCCCACGCATTGTCGAGGTCGCGGCCGAACACTGCCGTCGACAGCCCGAACCGGGTGCCGTTGACGATTTCGATGGCCTCCTCGACGGTGTCGACAACGGTGATCGGCGCGACGGGGGCGAACACCTCCTCGTCGTGCAACGGCATGCCGGGAGAGACGTCGGTGACCACCGTCGGGCGCAGGAAGACACCGTCGGCGGTACCGCCCTCGACGACGCGAGCGCCCAGTTCGACACTGCGGGACACCATTTCGAGCGCACGCTCGGCCTGGCGTTCGGACAGCATCGGTCCGAGGTCTACATCGCCAAGGAAGGGATCCCCGACGGTGAGCGCGTTGGCGCGTTCGACGAGCTTGGCCACATAGGCCTCGGCGACGTCGGCCAGCACGATGTGTCGACCGGTGGCGATGCAGACCTGACCCTGATGCCCGAACGAGGACGTGGCACCGCACTCCGCGGCGAGATCCAGGTCGGCATCGGAGAGCACGATGCTCGCGTTGTTGCCGCCCAATTCCAAGGCGACCCGTTTGAGTAGGGGAGCGGCGGCGACGTTGATGCGAATGCCGGTCGGCTCGGATCCGGTGAAGTGGATCATGTCGACGTGCGGGTGATTCACCAGCGCCGGTCCGGCTTCGGCACCCGGCAACACCTGCACCACACCGGCGGGCAGCCCTGCCTCGGCGAGGATCTCGGCGATCATGAGCCCGCCGACGAACGGTGTCTCCGGCGCGGGTTTGAGCGCCACTGCGTTGCCAAGGGCGATCGCCGGTGCGAGCACGCGCAGGGCGATGTGCAGCGGTGCGTTCCATGCGGTGATGAGGCCGACGACGCC